>DASWCX010000001.1:0-11129 GCA_036395815.1 Actinomycetota bacterium
GGTTCTCGGCCAGCTGGGGAAGCGGATCGTCGATCGGCCCCGCCCATACATCGCCCTGCGAGATGCCCGCCTGTTGATCGACCGCCCGAAGGGCACGTCGTGGCCGAGCAGCCACCCGGCGGTCCTGCTGACGTTCGTCACGGTGGCGGGGAGGAACCTCGGGGTGAGCCCCACGGCCAGGGCCGCGGCAGCGGCGGTGGCCGGGACCGTCGGGCTCTCCCGCGTGTACCTCGGGGTCCACTACCCGGCGGACGTCGTGGGCGGACTCCTCCTGGGGCGGGGCGTGGCCGATCTGTGGTCCTCCCTGGCCACGCCCAGGATGCTGCGGCCGGCGCCGGCCGGGCCGGTACAGTAGGCGGCCATGGGTGGTCCCTGGTCGGTCGCTGAGATCGGGTGGAAGGTCATCGACCGGTTCAGGGTGGGCCAGTCGTTCTCCATCTCCCCCCACGGGCTGGCCCTCGGCCTCGGCTTTCTGGCCGGTGCGTACGTGTTCGCCTTCGAGGGTCGGCGGCGGGGCATCCCCGAAGAGCGGATCGGCTCGCTCGTCCTGGCCTCGCTGGTGGGCGGGATCGTCGGGGCCCGCCTGTTCTACGTGGTCACCCACCTGCCGGCGTTCGACAACGTCGGGGACATGCTCGCCGTCTACCAGGGCGGCACCACGCTCATCGGCGGCCTCGCCGGCGGCCTGGTCGCGGTCTCACCGATCGTGTGGAGGAATCGCCTCGGGTTCTTCCGGACGATGGACTCCGCGGCGGTGGCGCTGCCCCTCGGCATCGCCATCGGGCGGATCGGGGACCTGGTGAGCGGCGACCATCTCGGGAAGCCGACCTCGTGGCTCCTCGCCTTCCGGTACAACGGCGGGATCCCCGCCGGCTACCTGTGCAGCCGGTCCGAGCGATTCTGTTCGATCCACCTGCTCGGTGACGTCTCCCAGGGCATCAGCCCGAGCAGGGCCATCCTGTGCACCGGAGAGATCAGCCTGTGCGGCCCTCGCCGCACGCTCGGACAGGGGATCGGGGTGCACCCGACGGCACTCTACGAATTCGGCATCGCGGTCGTGATCGTGGCAGTCCTGCTGCTCCTGGCCCGAAGGGCCAGCCGGATGGGTGTCCTGTTCCTCACCTTCGCCGCCCTGTACGGGGTCGGGCGGATCGTCACGGACCTGTTCAGCCTTGAACGAACCTGGTTCGGCCTCACCGGAAGCCAGTGGGCCAGCGTGGCCGCCGTGGCCATCTCGCTGGGGACGCTGGCCTGGTTCCTCGCCCGGCCGTCCTCGGGTGAACCCGACGCCCCCGTGTCGTTGCAGGAGCCCGGCCCGGCTTCCTGATCCGGGGCCTGCCAGCTGCTTCGGGCCGCGCCTCGGCGGAACCGGTCCGCCTCCGCGGTTGTACAGGGGGTTGACAATCGACTCCATGGAGGGCCGTCCACTGGAGGAGACCGAGCTGGTCGAGCGGGCGCGGCACGGTGACGTCGCGGCCTACGAAACATTGGTGCGGCGCTACCAGAACCTCGCCGTGCGAACCGCCTACGTCATCACCGGCCAGGCGGCCGACGCCCAGGACGCGGCCCAGGAGGCGTTCGTGAAGGCGTACTACTCGATGGGCAGGTTCCGGGAGGGGGCGGCGTTCCGTCCCTGGTTGCTCAGGATCGTGGCGAACGAGGCGATCAACCGGCGGAGGGCCGCCCGACGGAAGGCGCAGCTCGCGCTCCGCGTGGCCGAGAGCCGCCCCTCGGAGGATGCGGCCCCATCTCCCGAGGCGGCGGCTCTCGCTCACGAGGTCCGGTCGGAGCTCGTGTCGGCGCTGAGCCGGCTCCGGGAGGAGGACCGGCTGGTGATCGCCTACCGGTACTTCTTCGACCTGTCCGAGGCCGAGATGGCCGACGCCCTGGGGTGTGCGAGAGGGACGGTGAAGTCGCGACTGTCCCGGGCGCTCAAGCGCCTGCAACGCGAGATGCCTCGGGCCGCAGGGGTCGCGGCCCCGATCGTTGGGACGGGGGTGTGATGGCTCGAAGGGCTTCGATCCCGGAGCTGGAAGGAGCGCTGGTCGGCGTGAGCGCGCTGATCGAGTTCCCCGCCGCCATGGACCTCGCCCCGGCCGTGATGGCGCGGCTGGAGCGGGCGCCGGTCCCGGCCCGACGCCCGGTGTTCAGGCTTCCCCGGTTGCGGCTGCCGGTCTTCGGCCCGCCGCCCGTGCTGCGGCCCGCGTGGCAGGCCGTGGCCGCCGCGGTGGTGGCCTTCGCGATCGTGGTGAGCGGCGTGCTGGTCGCCTCGCCCGGCGCTCGCGACGCGGTCGCGGGCTGGCTGGGGCTCCGCGGTGTTCGGATCGTTCAGACGCCCGCCCCGCCGACACCGCCGCCGACCCGGACGCTCGGAGGGGGCCTCGACCTCGGACGGCGAACGACCCTGGCGGCCGCGGAGGACCACCTCGGGACGCGGATCCTCCTCCCCGCCAGCCTCGGTTCCCCGGACGAGGTCTACGTCCGCGATCTGTCGCTCACCGGCGTGCAGGTGTACCTGGTCTACCGGGCCGGGCCGGGCCTGCCGAAGACCGCCGCCACCGGGGTCGGGCTTCTGCTTGGCGAGTTCACCGGCGGCATCTCGACCGAGGGGATGATCAAGTCCACGAATGGAGCCCGGCTCGAGTTCGTCCAGGTTGGGGGGGCCCGCGGCTACTGGATCGAACACGGCCACGGCGTCGCCTACGTCGACAGCAAGGGGAACATCGTGGGCGACAGCATCCGCCTTGCCGGCAACGTGCTGCTGTGGGAGCGGGGCAACCTCACGCTCAGGATCGAGTCGGCGCTTTCCAAGGCGCAAGCGGTGGCCCTGGCCAGGACCATCCGGTAACGGAGAGGAGGATCCACCATGGGATCTGGGAAGCTACGAACGATCGGACGGCTGGTCATCGCGGCGGCGCTGGCCACGATCGCCCTGGCCGGGTTCGCCGCCGGGCCGGTCGAGGCGGGCGGATCCTGCCACCTGGCCGTCGCGACCACCGGCGCCGGGATCCGCGTGGACATCAAGGAGCTCTGCTTCACGCCCGTGGTCCTGTACGCGCGGCAAGGGCAGACCGTCACGTGGACCAATCGTGATCCCGTGGAGCACACGGTCACCGGCCTCGGGTTCGCGTGGGGCTCCGACGGCAGCCTGACGAAGGGCCAGTCGGTGACCTACCGCTTCACCGAGGCCGGGGTCTACCCGTACTCCTGCGTCCTCCACCCCGGGATGGTCGGCGCGGTGGTGGTGGGGAATCCGAAGGCCCCGGCGTCGTCGGCAGCGATTCCCTTTGCGGTGCCGAGCCAGCCTCCGGCGGCTTCGGCCGCGGCCGCGCCGAAGGCCGCACCCGTCGCGGAGCCGGTGGCATCCTCGTCGGCGCCGTGGCGGATCGTGGCGTTGGTGTCGGTCATCCTGCTCGCCGGGGCCGTGCTGGGGCTGGCCATGCAGCAGCAGAAGGTCCGGCGGGCCCGATCCGCAGCCGCTGGATAGCCGCCCCGCTCTATCCTCGAACCATGAGGCGAGGCCTGGCGGCAGTGGCCGTCATCTCCCTGGTGGCCGCGGCGTGCGGGTCGAGCTCCCCGAGGGCGGCCGGGACATCGCAGCCCGGCTCGAGCTCGCCCGCCGGTCCGGCCACGGGTTCGGGCACTACCGCGGGGCCCGGGTCGGCGCCCGATCTGGGGTCGGTCAGGCTTCGACTCGTCCGGGTGGGTCAGCTCGACCAGCCGCTCGCCATGGCCATCCGATCTGGCGACGAAGCACTCTACGTGGCCGAGAAGGGCGGCCGGATCGTGGCCATCCGGGGCGGGAGCGTGGATCCGGCGCCGGTGCTCGATCTGTCGGGTGAGGTGTCGACCGGGGGCGAGCAGGGGCTGCTCGGCTTGGCCTTCTCGCCCGACGGGCGGTTCCTGTACGTGAGCTTCACCGACACGAACGGCAACTCCCACGTCACCGAGTTCGCCATGAGCGGCGACCGGGTTGATGTTGCATCGCGCCGCGACGTGCTGGTCGTGGACCAGCCCTATTCGAACCACAACGGGGGGAACCTGGGGTTCGGACCCGACGGCGATCTCTACTTCGGCCTGGGCGACGGCGGAAGCGAGGGCGATCCCGACGGGCGGGGCCAGGACCTGGGCACGCTGCTCGGGAAGATGCTCCGGATCGACCCCCGGCCGGACGATGGCCGGCCGTACGGGGTCCCCGGCGACAACCCCTTCGTCGAGCGGGCGGGGGCCCGGCCGGAGATCTGGGCCTATGGCCTGCGGAATCCGTGGCGGTACTCGTTCGACCGCCTGACCGGTGATCTGTGGATCGGCGACGTGGGCCAGAACGCGTGGGAGGAGGTCGACTTCCAGCCGGCGTCCTCTTCAGGAGGGGAGAACTACGGCTGGAACCGGTTCGAAGGGAGCCATCCCTACCAGGGTTCGGACCCGGGGAACGCCGTGCCCCCCATCTTCGAGTACTCGCACGACACCGGGGGCTGCGTGGTGACGGGAGGCTACGTGTACAGGGGGAGGGCCATCGCCGGGCTGCAGGGCGCGTACGTCTTCGCCGACTACTGCCTGGGCCGGGTCAGCGCGCTCGTCCAGCGGGATGGGCACGTCGTGGACCAGCGGACGTTCTCGGCCGAGGTCCCGCAACTCGCGTCCTTCGGCGAGGACGCCGACGGCGAGCTGTACGCGCTCTCTCTCGAAGGTCCCGTGTACCGGCTCGCCGCCGGCTGATCGGGTCGGCTCAGTGGGCGTGGCCCGGGTGGGCCCCGGCCCCGCTTCCCGCGGCCATCAGGTTCAGTGGCTTGCCCACGAGCGTCCTGGTGCTCCGCGCCAGCTCCCGGGCGGCCTCGCGGAAGGCGACGGCGGCGGGTGAATCCGGCCGGGAGACCACGATCGGCACCCCGGCGTCCCCGCCCTGGCGAAGCTCCGGCATCAGTGGGATCTGCCCCATCAGCGGGACCCCCAGCGTCTCGGCGGCCAGCTGCCCGCCGCCCTCGCCGAACACCGACGTGCGCTCCCCGCAGTGGGGGCACACGAAGTACGACATGTTCTCGATGACCCCGATCACCCTGAGCCGGGTCTGGACGGCCATCTTGCCCGCCCGCTCGGCCACCTTCCGAGCGGCCTCCTGGGGAGTGGTCACCACCAGCATCTGGGCGCCCGGGAGGAACCCCGCCATGGAGATCGACACGTCGCCCGTCCCCGGGGGGAGGTCGGCCAGCAGGAAGTCGAGGTCGCCCCAGTAGACGTCGCCCAGGAACTGCTGGACGGCCTTGTGGAGCATGGGCCCGCGCCAGATCACCGGCTGCTCTTCCGGGACGAAGAACCCCATCGAGATGACCTTCACCCCGTGCGCCTCGAGGGGGAGGATCATCCCGTTGAACCCGACCGGACGGTCGCTCACGCCCAGCATCCGGGGAACGCTGAACCCCCACACGTCGACGTCCACGATGCCTACCCGATGGCCCTCGGCCGCCATGGCCGCCGCGAGGTTCACCGTCACGCTCGACTTGCCCACACCGCCCTTGCCCGAAGCCACCGCGATCACCGTGGTCCGGCCGTCGGTGAAGAACGTCTGCTGCTGGGCCGGAGCGGCCCCGGCCCCGCCCCGAAGCTTCGTCACCAGCTCCTGGCGTTCGGCCTCGCTCATCGGGCTGAGCACGACGTCGACCGCCCTCACCCCGGGCAGCGGCATGACGGCCGCCTTCACGTCCCGGTCGATGCGGTCCTTCAGCGGGCATCCCTCGATCGTGATCAGGACGTGCACCTGGACCGAGCCGTCCTCGACCACGATGTCCTTCAACATCCCGATGTCCTCGATCGGCCTGCCGATCTCGGGATCGAGCACCTGTCGAAGGGCCTGTCTGACCTCGTCCTGGCTGGGCATGGCGATTATCCTGATTCAGACGGTGATTACCTCGATAATACTCGCCTCTCGCGGATGGGAGCCGGGCCGGCGTGCCTGACACGAAGGAACTCGAGGTCCACAAGGCCCTGGCCGACGACACCCGGTACCGCCTGTACCGGTACGTGGGGCTGGCCGGGCGCCCGGTCTCCATCCGGGAGATGTCGCGCCGCATGTCCCTGCATCCGAACACCCTCCGGCCCCACCTCAGACGGCTGGAGGAGGCCGGCCTGGTCTCCCGGGAAGTGCGCAAGACCGCATCGGTGGGTCGACCCCAGACCATGTACTCGGTCCGCGAGGCCCAACCGGAGGAGGGCCGCGACTACCGCCTGCTGGCCGAGATGCTCTCCGGCGTGGTCCGGACCGCCCGCCAGCGGGATCAGGCGCGGGAGCTGGCCAGACAATGGGGTGCGTACCTGGTGGCGCAGGGAGGCCCCAAGCCGGGCGTCAAGCTGCCGGCTCGGCGGAACCTCGCCCTGCTCCAGGAGGCCATGGCCAAGGCCGGGTTCGAACCGCGGTTCCGGCGGCTCTCGGGATCGGCCATCGAGGTCAGCATGCGAGACTGCCCGTTCCGCGAGCTCGCCGACGATCATCGCGAGCTGGTGTGCACGCTCCACCGCGGCCTCGTGGAGGGCATGGTTGAAGGTCTGAAGCCTCCGCTCTCGGTCAAGGACTTCCGGCCCTTTGCCGAACGCAATCTGTGCCGGTTCCGCGCCGGCTGAGCTTCGGATCCCTACGCGATTCGGTGGGACGTCCGGGCGCGAGTGGCGAGGAGGCCCCGCCTCACCTCCCACCTCGAACTGCCCTTCTC
Source organism: Actinomycetota bacterium (assembly GCA_036395815.1). Taxonomy (GTDB): domain Bacteria; phylum Actinomycetota; class UBA4738; order UBA4738; family UBA4738; genus DASWCX01. The sequence continues at coordinate 6,705 of DASWCX010000001.1, forward strand.
CCGCCACGTCGACCCGCACATGTTGCACGCGCCGCGGTTGCCGTCGCCTCGGATCTGCAACCGCACGATCAGTGACCCGCACACCGGGCACCCAGGCATGGAGCGCCTCCTGTCGAAAGCAGCGGGCAACGCCGACCGTATTTCGCCGTGGGCACCGGGGTCGGTTCGGTTGCGGACGGACCGGGCCGAACTTTCTGTGACGCGCCGACGTGTGGCCTCGGTGGGCCTTCCGGTCAGCCCGCCTCGGCCGGCGACTCCGAGGTGGCCTGGCCGTTGCCGAAGGCCCGGACCGTCTGGCCGGTGACGCTCGACAGCAGGTTGGCCAGCTCCATGGGGACCACGAACTTCGTCGAGGGCGACGACCCGATCTGCTTCAGTGCGTCCAAGTATTGAAGGCTCATCGTGTTGGCGTCCAGGCCCTTCGCCACCTCGAAGATCTTCGACAGGGCCAGGGAGAACCCCTCGGCCCGAAGGATGGCCGCCTGCCGATCGCCCTCGGCGGTCAGGATCGCGGCCTGCTTCTGCCCCTCGGCCACGGTGATCTGAGCCTGCTTCGTGCCGTCGGCCTCGGTCACCACGGCCCGCCGGGTCCGCTCGGCCGACATCTGCCGGGTCATGGCCTCCTGGACGGATGGCGGCGGGATGATCTCCCGGACTTCGACGTTGGTGACCTTCACGCCCCACCGTTCGGTGACCTCGTCGAGCTTCGTCCGGAGGATCAGGTTCATCTCCTCGCGCTTGGACAGGACGTCGTCGAGGCTCATGTCGCCGACCACGCTTCGGAGCGTGGTGGCCGCGATGTTCTGGGCGGCCCCGGCGAACTTCTGCACCTGCACCACCGACATCACGGCGTCGACCACCTTGTAGAAGATGATGAAGTCGATGCTGATCGGCGCGTTGTCCTGGGTGATGGCCGTCTGATGCGGGATCTCCAGGTACCGCTCCCGAAGATCGACCAGGGTGGGCCGGTCGATGATCGGGATGATGATCACGAGCCCGGGCCCGCGGGTTCCGACCACCCGACCCAGCCGGAACAGCACGATGCGCTGGTACTCGCGGACGATCTTGATGGCGGTCGGGACGAGCACCAGCAACAGCACCACGAGGATCCCCACCGCGATGAGCAGACCGGTCACGTGCTTCCCCCTCCTCTCACGTCGTGGCCGGCCATCGCTCCCTCGGTGGGAACGGCCTCCTCCACGACGAGCCTCACTCCTTCCACCCTGACCACCCGGACGGGCGATCCCTTGGTGATGGCCGGCCCCGACGAGGTGGCCGTCCACGTCTCCTTGCCCGCACGAACCAACCCCCCGGGCGCCAGATCCGTCTCCGCTTCACCCAACGCTCCGACCAGCGTCTCCGCGCCTGCTCCTAGCGGCTGCCCCTTCGCGAACACCAGGGCCCGGACCACGAAGACCATGAACAGTCCGATCGCCACCGCCAGGCCGATCAGCAGCGGCGGCGAGACGTGCGCCGAGGGCACGCTCGGATTGAAGAGCAGCAGGCCGCCCAGGATGAGCACCGCGATCCCACCGGCGGTCAGCACCCCGTGGGCTTTCGCCTTCACGTCCAGGACGAACAGCACCGACGCCACGATCAGCAGGATGAACCCCGCCGGGCGCACCGGGAGCGTCTCGAGGATCAGGAGCCCCACGACCATGAAGATCACCCCGACGGCGAGCGACACGTGCAGGCCGGGATGGATGACCCACACGATGAGGGCAACGAAGCCGATGTTCAGCAGGACGAAGGCGACATTGGGGTCGGCGAAGGCGTGGAACAGCCCCTCGGTGATGGACATGTGGAACGGAACGAGGGAGGCGCCGCAGACGCCGGGCGAGATGAGTCCCTTCGCCAGCAGGCCGGTGGTCGGCACCGATGGGGAAGGGCCGGCGCCGCACGAGCTCACCTCGGCGATCAGCGCACTCACGCTGGGGGCCAGGAGGTCCACCGCGTGGATCTGCACCGCCGACTCGGCGCTCACGCTGACCGCGTCGCGGACGGCCTGCTCCGCCCAATCCGCGTTGCGGCCCCATCGTTCGGCCAGCGACCGGATGAAGGCGGCGGCGTCGTTCGTCACCTTCTCCTGTTCGATGGCCCCCGAGACGCCGACCGGATGGGCGGCGCCGATGTTCGTCCCCGGCGCCATGGCGCTGATCGGGCAGGCCATCATGATGAACGTCCCGGCCGACGCGGCCCGGGCGCCCGACGGGGCCGTGTAGCAGACCACCGGCACGCCGGAGCTCAGGATCGACTTGATGATCGTGCGCATGGACGAGTCGAGGCCGCCCGGTGTGTCGATGGTCAGCAACACGGCAGCGTCGCCGTCCGCGTTCGCCCGGTCGATCCCGCGGGTGACGTAGGAGGCCATGAACGGGTCGACCACGCCCTGGAGCTTGAGCTGAAGGATGGTGGAGCCGGCCGGAGCGGCCTCCGCGGTGGACCCTAGCAGGGCCATCGCGCCCAGCCAGGCGAGGAGAAGCACCGCGCCGAGCCCCCGCCTCGTCACCCGTTCATCTCCTCCCCCGGAATCATCCCACCGTCCGAAGGGCTCGGCACCGGTTCCGGCCCGCACCGGCACCGCGCATAATGGGACGAACGGGGGACAAACTCCGTGGGCGTGAGCCCCCGTATGACTAAGCGAGGGAAATCGATGACCTTCGAGCGAGAAGGCCCTCTTTCACCTGAATCGGAGCAGGCGCTGATGCAGCAACTGTTGGCGGGGGACGACCGCGCCATCCGGAACCTCTACGGCAGGTTCGGCCGCCCGGTGTACACGCTGGGCCTTCGCCTCCTGGGCAGCAACGAGGCCGCGGAAGAGCTGACCCAGGACGTGTTCCTGGCCGCCTGGCGAAAGGCCTCCCGGTTCGACGCCGCCAGGGGACGCCTGTCCACGTGGCTCATGGCCATCGCCCACAACCTGGCCATCGACCGCCTGCGGCACGAACGGGGAGCCGGGCGGCCCGTCCTGGTCCTGGTGGACGAGATGCCCGAGCCGGCGCCCTCCGAGGAGGAGAGCCAGCTGATCGAACGGGAGACGGCCCGGCGGGCACTGGCCGGGTTGTCGCCCACCGAGCGCCAGCTGCTCTCGCTGGCGTACTTCCACGGCTGGACCGCGCGGGAGATCGCCGAGGCGGACGGCATCCCCCTGGGGACGGTGAAGACCCGGCTCCGGACCGCGCTGATCAAGCTGCGCAAGGCCCAGCACGAACAGGCCCTCGAAGAGGCCCGGATCGCGGAACGGTGGGCGGAATGACCTGCGCCGAGGTCCGAGAGTCCCTGAGCGAGTTCTCGCTCGGCCTGCTGCCGGGCGAGGACCTGCGTGAGGTCGAGCGTCACCTCGAGTGGTGCGCGGGCTGCCGGAGGGAGTCCGCGGAACTGGCCGAGGGGGTGGCCTCGGTGGCGCTCTCGCTCCCGGTCGCGGAGCCTCCCGCGTCGCTCGAGGGGCGGGTGGTGGAGGGGGTCAGGGCGGCGGCCGGCCGCAACGGGACTGGTCGCCACCGCGGCGCCCGGGTTCTCGCCGTGGCGGCCCTCGCCGCCGCGATCATGGCCCTGAGCGCGGTCCAGTGGGGCATCGCCCAGCACCATCAGGCCGAGAGCATCCAGGTCCAGCTCCAGCGGCTCCTGGAGCGGGAGAACCAGACCAGCGAGCTCATCAAGTTCCTGCAACAGCAATTCCAGGGGACCGGCAAGCTCTTCCAGGCGAGTCTGTTCCCCGGCCCCGGCAAGGAGCAGGCCGGGACCGTCCTCATCTTCAGCGCTCCGAAGGGAGCCGGGTTCGTCCTGGTCGACGTGGCCGCCCCGCTCGACGACAAGGCCGGCGACTTCACGGTCAACCTCGTGAGCTCGACCGGTCGGGTCCTCGAGGTGGGCACGCTGACCAGCACCGGAAACGGCGACCACGTCCTGTTCCGGCAGGACCTCCCCTCGGACCTGTCACGGTCCGACGCGGTCGAGCTGTCGCAGGTGGCCTCTCTCGAGGTCCTGGACCGGTTCGGCACGCCCGTGCTCACGGGATCCGTGCACCGTTTCCTCGGGAACGCTTCCTCCTCCTAGTCCCGGTCCCGCCCGCCTCTGGCCGCCGCCGAGGTTATCCGCGACCCGTGCTACCGTCGCTTTCGAGATGGCCGACCTGCGATTCCTGGACTCGATCCTCGGAGACGGGCAGACCTCCTCGCCGTCCGGCGATTCGGAGGACGGCGAGGACGACGCGCTCGACGCCTATTCCAAGGTCATCACCCGGGTCGCCGAGTCGCTGTCGCCGTCGGTGACCAACCTCCGGGTAACCCGCCGGTTCCGGGGCCAGCAGGGGGAGGGCGGGGGCAGCGGCGTGGTGATCACCCCGGACGGCTACATCCTGACCTCTGCCCACGTCGTCGTCGGCTCCGACGGCGGGAGCGCCGCGTTCTCGGACGGCCGGGAGTT
>DASWCX010000002.1:0-1505 GCA_036395815.1 Actinomycetota bacterium
GACGGGAGCTTCCCTGACTCCGCCAGCACCGAGAGCGGCTTGCCCGGACCGAGCAGGTGGCGCTGCCCCGCGACCTGGTCGAAGGATCGGGGGCGCATCCGCGCGGCCAGCGGTGTCTCGGCCATCCGCGCCACGGTACCCGAACTCCTCGATCCCGGGGGGCCGCGGCGGACGCGGACGGGGCGGACGGCTCGGTTCGCTTCGCCGCTGAACCCTGGGCTTCCAGGGTGGGTGCCCTCCGAGCCGCCTAGAGTGCCCCTCACGGGGCGCTGCACCGCAGACCCGAGCAGGGCTCCCGTTCAAGCATGCTGGTTCGGCGAACCCGCGAACCGGGACGTCCGCCCGCCCGGATGCTAGACCTCGCCCGGGGGGCGATTCAAGTCCTTTCTCGGACGATCGAATCGCATGCCCAGGAGGCCGAGCTGGTCCGGCGAGGGCTCGCTGGGAGCGCCGGTCAGGAGCTCCGTCCCGGAGGCCGTCTTGGGGAAGGCGATCACGTCGCGAATGTTCTCCCGGCCCGCCAGCAACATCACCACCCGGTCGAGTCCGAAGGCGAAGCCGCCGTGGGGCGGCACGCCGTACCGGAACGCCTCCAGCATGTGCCCGAACTTCTCCTCGGCCTCTTCAGGAGAGATCCCGAGCTGGTCGAACACCCGACGCTGCAGGTCCGGGAGGTGAATCCGGATGCTACCGCTCCCGAGCTCGAATCCGTTCAACACGATGTCGTATGCCCGCGCCTTCGACGTTTCCGGATCGAGGTCGTCCGTGGCGGGCATGGTGAACGGGTGGTGGACCGAAACCCACTTCCCCTCCTCCTCGCTCCATTCGAACATCGGGAAGTCGGTGATCCACAGGAAGTCCCAACGGTCCTCGGGGACCAGGCCGAGCCTCGAGGCCATGAGACGGCGGAGCCCGTCGAGGGCCACGTTCACCCGATCCTCCCGGTCGGCCACCAGCAGCACCAGATCGCCGTCGGCGGCCCCGGTGGCGGAGGCCACGGCGCCGATCTCGTCCGGGGACAGGTGCGCGACCACCGGAGACCTGATCTCCGAGCCGACCACGGCGAGCCACACGAGGCCGGCCGCCCCCCGGGACTTCGCCTCGTTCACCAGCGCGTCCAGCTCCTTGCGCGGCCACGAGGCCGCTCCCGGCGCGGCGAACCCCTTCACCACGCCGCCGCCCTCCACCGCGCCGGCGAACGCCCGGAATCCGCTCCCCCTGAACGCCGCGGTTAGCTCGGCCAGCTCCATGCCGTATCGGGTGTCGGGCTTGTCGCTCCCGTACCGGCGCAGCGACTCATGGTAGGTCAACCGTGGGAACGGAACGGCGATCTCGACGCCCAGGATCTCCCGCCACACCCGGGCGAACATGCCCTCCAGGACCTCGTACACGTCCTCCTCGCTGGCGAAGGACATCTCCACGTCGAGCTGGGTGAACTCCCAGTGGCGGTCGGCCCGGAGATCCTCGTCCCGGAAGCATCGGACCAGCTGGTAGTACCGGTCGAT
>DASWCX010000003.1:0-1623 GCA_036395815.1 Actinomycetota bacterium
CTGGCCGCCTGGCCAGCGCCGAGATCTACGACCCGGCCTCGGGGACCTGGTCCCCCACCGGGAGCATGGCCACGGTCCGCTATGCCCACACGGCCACCCCCCTGTCCGGCGGCAGGGTCCTGGTGGCCGGTGGGATCGGATCCTCCGGCCGCTACCTGGCCAGCGCCGAGATCTACGACCCGGCCTCGGGGACCTGGTCCCCCACCGGGAGCATGGCCACGGCGCGCGACGCCCACACGGCGGCCCCCCTGCCCGGCGGCAGGGTCCTGGTGGCCGGGGGGTACAACTCCTCGGGCTACCTGGCCAGCGCCGAGATCGGCGGAGGGTCCTGAGGTGAGGCCATCGGCTCTTGGCCCAAGGAGCGGGCGAAGGAACCAGGACCGAACCTGAGGATCCGGGCCGTGCCGGAAACACTGGTCTCACTCCCCGAAGGATCCGACGTCGCCGTGACGGAGGTCAGGTCCCTTGGGACCGAAGTGCTCGAGGAGCGGGAAAGGGGGCGTACTACCGGGTGGGTGCCGAGAGATCATCGATGGGAGGTGTCGAGGCTCGTGGCGCGAGGCCCAGTCGCGGATCCATCGGGGCACGTCTTCGGCCGGCATGGGCCGGCTCAGGTAGAAGCCATGGGCCACGTCGCAGTCGAGGCCGGCCAGCAGGTCCCAGCCGACGGCCGTCTCGACCCCTTCCGCCACCACCCTGCCCGTCGACGAGATCAAGATCGACCGGTCGTTCGTCACGCACATGGACGAGGTCGAGAGTGACGCGGTGATCGTTCGGTCCACCATCGACCTGGGGCACAAACTCGGCCTGCCGCTAGAGATCACGGGCAGCGCGCTGATGGGCGAGCCGTCTTGGCGATGGAGGTCCTGACCAGCCTAAGTGGCATGGGGGTGTCTCTGTCTCTGGACGACTTCGGGACGGGGTTCTCGTCGCTGGCCTCGCTCAAGCGCCTGCCCGTCGACGAGATCAAGATCGACCGATCGTTCGTCACGCACATGGACGGAGTCGAGAGTGACGCGGTGATCGTTCGGTCCACCATCGACCTGGGGCACAAACTCGGCCTGCGGGTGGTGGCGGAAGGGATCGAGACGGCCGTCGTGTGGAACCTCCTGGCCGGCCTCGACTGCGACGTGGCCCAGGGCTTCTACCTCAGCCGGCCCATGCCGGCCGAAGACGTGCCCCGATGGATCCGCGACTGGGCCCGAGACGATCGGCGCGCCCCCCTCGGCGGCAGGGCCGGCGACTGACGGTCGTCGCTCCCGCTGCCCGCTCCCGTCCGGGTCTCAGGTCTCGTCAGCTCGACTGGTTCGCCGGCTACTACAAGACCGTGCGGCCCCACCGGGCCTAGGCCGCAGGGAATCGGCGGCGGCCCTCGCCGCCCGGCCCAGGCGACGTCCCGAAGGTGGAGCGGATCGTGGAGAACCTGGCGGCGAACGCTGCCCGCCACAACGGGCGAGCACGCTCGAGTCTGGGTGCGTGTCCAGCCCTTCGATGGCGCCAAATGGAGCCCTTCGGCGGAGTTGAACTAGCCGATCGCCCGAAGACGGGACCCGAGGGGGGCAGCCAAGCTTGGTTGGCCGGAAGGAGGGGGAGCTCAATACCCGAGCAGGCGATGGACGACCA
>DASWCX010000004.1:0-2268 GCA_036395815.1 Actinomycetota bacterium
ACCTCGGGGCTGCCCTGATGGCCGCGCTCCTGGCGGTGGGACTCCTCGGCCAGCTCGTGCAGGCAGGAAGCGCCTCCTGGACGATCGGTGGACCCGAGCGAGTCCCCACCGCGTACCCCTTGGCGGGTGAGGCCGGAGGCCCCCCGTATCGCGTGCTTTGGGTCGGCTCCCCTGACGGGAAACCCTTTCCCGCGCCCGGAGGGCTTCCCTCCGGGACGGTCGCGGCCGGGGCTGCCTCCGTTCGCTTCGCCGTGACCGACCCCGCCGGTGCCTCCGCCCTTGACATCGGCCGGCCCGACGTGGGCCCGGGCTACGAGCGTCTCCGCCAGTCGCTGGTGGAGGTCCTGGCCGGGGAGGCCCGGCACGGCGGAGCTCTCCTCGGTGCGTTCGGCATCAGGTTCGTTCTTGCAGAGCCGGGTGACCTGCCGGGCCCGGCGCTCCGGCGGCTGACCCGGCAGGTCGACCTCGACCTCGTCGCGACCGGAGGACTGACCATCTTTCGAAACGACAAGGCCGCACCGCTGGCTTCCGATACCACCGATCCGGTATGGAGCCGTGCCGCGCGGTCCTCGCGGCTCGATGCTGTGGAGGCACTGCCCAGCGGGCACGGGACGCCCCTGGTCGGCGACCCGTCGGGACAACGCTTCGCGGGACCGGGACGGCCCGATTCCGCCCTCGTGCTGCTTCTGGATCAGTTCGATCCACGATGGCGACTGGAGCCGATCGGGAAAACGGCAGCCGTTGACCCCTACCGAGCCCTCGGTTGGGCCACGGGCTTCCGGACGGGTCCGATGCCCGCCGGTTACCGTGTCCATTTCGGCGGGCAACGAACCAGGACCATCGAGATGGTCCTCCTGGTGCTCATGTGGGGGGCGGCCATGTGGGTCACCAGGAGGCCGGTGCGACATGGATGAAGTCACGCCCGTCGAGGGCGATGGGAACCGCTTGCCGGGCATGCGGGTCCGGGCCCTCGCTCTCCTGGTCATCGTGGCCTTCCTGACCGGCTCGGGCCTCGTGCTCGACCGAGCCGTTGGGCCCAAAGGCACGGCCGAGGGCACTCCCTCGGCGGGTCCCAGCGGCGCATTGTTCTGTCCGCACGGGGGGCACAGCGGTTGGCAGGGATGGGTGGTAATGACGAATCCGGGGCATCGTCCGGTCCGGATCCGCTTGACGGAGCTGGGCAAGGACGGGAAGCAGTCGGTAACCACGTTTGCCGTCGGCGCGCTCAGGCAGGCCTACCGCCAGGTCTCAGCGGACGACCCAGCCGACGCCACCCAGGTGGAGTACTTCGGGGGATGGGTGGGGGCGGCAGCCATCGTGGCGACGGGCGCCCCGGGAGGACTTGCTGCCGAGCGCTGCGAGCAGACAGCTCATCGAAACTGGTTCGTCATGGATGTCCCCACCGGCGCCGGCCAGACCTCGTATCTGGTGGTCATGAATCCCTTCGACGAGCCAGCCGAGTTCGACGTGGTCCTCCGGACGGAGAAGCGAGAGGTGGCGGCCGGGCCTCTGACCCCCTACGTGCTGCCTCCGCAACACTCGGTCGGCCTGGAGGTCAACGACTACCTCCTCCTGGGCCCGGGCGAGGAATGGCTCACGGCCCGGGTGATCCAGCGGATGGGCCGGGTGGTGGCCGGCGGCCTCGAGACGTCCATGGCCGGGATCAGGGCCGAGGTGGGCGTTCCCGCCGCCGCCGCTCGGTGGGTGATCCCGGCCGGCGCCGACGCCGGGACGCGAGAGCTGGTGCTGCTGAACGATGGGGACTCCAGGGCCGACCTCTCGGCGGTGGCCCAAGGGCCCACTGCTCAGCGCCTGGTCTCGGGTCCGGAGGGTTTCTCGGTTGGTCCTGGCGAGGTGAAGACCTTCCAGCCAGAGCGGGTGAATGAAGCGGGCCTGCTCGTGGCCGGCTCGAATGGTCGCGCCATGATTGCCGCGCTCACGCTCACCGGGCCTCGGGGAGACTCCGCCACGCTCAACGGATCGTCTACAACAGCCCGCAGTTGGCTGGTCATGCCGGCCCTCCCTCCGTCGGGCGGTCGTTCGTTCCTCTTTCTCCAGAATCCGGGCCGCCGGCCGGTGGAGGTGTCCTTCCGTCTCATTGGGGGCGAGGGGCCCTCACCAGCCTCCATCCGCGCGCGGACCATCCCACCCGGCAGGACGATCAGGATCATCGTCCCGCCGCAGGGAGACCGCCCGGTTTCGGCTGTGGTGAGGGCCCGAGGTGGGACGATCGTGGCCTCGGTCGCCTCCTATTCCCTGGATCGAACG
>DASWCX010000005.1:0-2041 GCA_036395815.1 Actinomycetota bacterium
TGGCAGGCAACCATGTCCACCATCATGAGTTTGCGCTCGGTTGTCCACGCCCTCCGGGGCTGGCCCACGCCGATGGGGGCGACGATCAACACGGCCGGTGTGGTGTTCGATGAGGCCGGCGAGTGCGTCGACCCCATCGCCCGATTCCAGCTCGAGTTGGTGGGCCAGCAGGTCGTCGACTTCGCGCGCATGCGAGCGACGAGGGCGGCGGCGAAGGCAGGAGCGAGCGGCTGATGGCCGGGCGAGGGACCAGGGCGATGCCACGACATCCGCTGATCCGGGACCGCCGTCCGCTCTACCTGCAGGCCGTCCAGGCCATCCAGAACTACGTGTCCGATACGGGTCTGGTCGCCGGGGACCGTTTGCCGAGCGAGGTGGAGCTGGGGGCCCTCCTCGGGGTGGGCCGCTCCACGATCAGGGAAGCCATGGGCCACCTCGAGCTGGCCCGGGTGGTGGAGCGCCGTCGTGGGGTGGGAACGGTGTTCCTGGGGAGCCATGGCCCGGCCGCGGTCGGCCTGGAGACGCTGGAGTCCCTCGAATCGCTGGCCGCGCGGCAGGGGTGGCGGTGCCAGACGAAGGACATCCTGATCCGGCCGGGGAAGGCAGACGAGGAGCAGGCGCGCAGGCTGGAGATCGAGCTCAGGAGCCCAGTTTCCATCATCACCAGGACCAAGGGCAGAGACGGGTTGCCCCTGGCCGAGATGGTCAGTGTGGTGCCGGCCGCGGTCATCCCCCTGGCCGCCCTACAGATCGAGTTCGAGGACTCCATCACCGAGCTCATGACCAGGCGTCACTCCCCGCAGGTGCGATTCGCCCGGGCCGAGGTCACGGCGGTGTCCTGCGATCCGCGCCGGGCCCGTCGCCTCGGCGTGGCCTCCGGCAGCCCCCTGCTCGTCATGGACGAGGTGTTCGTGGGCGAGAACGGCCAGATCCTGGCGTGGAACGTCCTGTACTTCGTGCCGAGCGGCATCCGTCTCGAGGTGATCCGACGAGCCGGACCGGGCCCGCGGCTGAGCCCCGCCCTCGGGGACGGGGTCATACGGCAGGTCCGGTGGTGAATCACTAGGAAAGGACCGGGCATGCTGTTGCAACAACTGCTCGTGGATGGGGCGAACAGGACGCCGGAGAAGACGGCCTTCCACTGGGTGGAGCGCGGCCGCACCCTCTCGTACTCGGGCGCTGTCGCCGGCATGGAGCAGGTGGCCGGGGCTCTGGCCGGCTTGGCGGTGGAGCGGGGAGACCGGGTCGGCGTGTTCGCCCACAACGGCCTGGATTACCTCCTGGCCATGTTCGGGACGTGGCGGCTTGGCGCCATCTGCGCGCTGGTGAACGTCCAGTACGCGGACCGCCTCGACTACTACGTGAACGATTCGGAGCCGAAGGTCCTGATCTACACGGGCGACCATCACGAGACCATCGAGCGACACCGCCGGAACCTCGGCAGCGTCCGTCACTACGTGTGCCTGGACGGCGCCCGCGAGGGATCCATGGGCTGGGGCGATCTCCTGGAAGGGGCCTCTCCTCCGCCCCCCGACCGGGCGGCCGAAGACGACGTTGCCCACCTTTCCTATACGTCGGGGACGTCCGGGAATCCGAAGGGAGCTTGCCTCGCACACGAGCCGACGATGCGAGCAACCCGGTGCATCGCGGAGCGCCTGCGGGTCGACGCCTCCGACATCACCCTGGGGCCGACCGCCCTCAGCAGTTCTTACCACCTGGTGGCCAATCTCCTGCCCGGCCTGCACCGGGGGGCCACTGTGTGCGTGATGAGCAAGTGGGAGCCGGAGAAGGGATGGGTCTCGCTCGAGGAACTGGGGGCGACCATCCTGGCGGCGAACCCGACGATCCTGCGGGATGTCCTGGACGAGTCACGGCAGCGCGGCCGCGCTCCCGCCCGGCTGCGGCTGGGCGTCTCTGGAGGAGCTCCCGTCCCGCCGGAGCTGAAGGTGGCGTGGCGTGACGAGCTCGGGCTGACCCTGGCCGAGAGTTACGGTCAGAGCGAGCTGGGAGGATTCGTCGGACTGGGATCGCCCGATCCGGT
>DASWCX010000006.1:0-2636 GCA_036395815.1 Actinomycetota bacterium
GACCTTCACCGTGACCGGGATATCGGCGCGGGCGGGCCGGTAGTGCGCCCGAAGCCGGTCGATCCGGTCCCGGACGTCGATCCGGCCCTCCATCGCGTGGCGCAGGGTGGTTCGGAACCGCCGCCACCGCTCCTCGCCGACCTGCTCCTCGAACGCCGGGCCGACCTCGAACACGTCGAGCGCCACGCCGAGCTCGGTGGTGAACGCTCGCGCCTGGAGCACCGACAGGCCCGAGAGGGTGAGCGCGCCGGCGATCCGGGAGAGCAGCCCGGGCCGGTCGAGGGCGCCCACCGCGAGCAGGTGGGTGGCAGGCGCGGAGCCGGGGCGGACGTGGGTGCGGACCTCCGTGGATCCAGGCTTCGGATCCACCAGCCGCAGGTGCGCGGGAGCGTCCGAGGGCTCGACCCACAGGAGGTACGCGGGGGGCGCGGATCCCACGAACGCGTCGACCCGCTCCTGCGGCTCCCCCGCCAGCGCCGTTCGGATCTCGGCTTCGGCCCGTTCGAGCCGGCCCGCCCGATCCCGATCCATGTCCCCTCGTTCGAACGTCCGGCTGACCTTGGCCACGAGCTCGCGGATCAGGCCGAGCCGCCACGGCGTCGACGCGGCGGGCCCGGTCGCGGCGGCGTCGGCCACCGTCAGCAGGTAGAGCATGGCAAGGCGCCCGGGATCGCCGATCCGGGCGGCCACATGGAGGATCAGGTCCTCGTCGTCGAGGTTGCGCCGAGTGGCGGTGTCGGACAGCAGGAGGTGCTCGCGCACGAGGAACAGGACCGAGTCCCGGGTGGCCTCGTCGACGCCCACGCGGTCGAGCACCCGGGCGGCGATCTCGGCCCCCGCGGCCACGTGCGAGCCCCGCCCGACCTTGCCGATGTCGTGGAGGAAGGCCCCCAGGAGCAGCGGAGCGGGGGCGGAGACCTGCGCGGCCGCCTCCACGGCGAAGGGCTCGTCCGGCCGGTGCAGGAGCGTCGCCGTGTGGGCCGCGGCCTGGATCAGGTGGACGCCGACTGGATATCGATGGTACGGATCGCGCTGGGGCCTCCCGTCCACACCGTCCCACTCGGGCACCAGGCGCCGAAGGAAGCCCACGACGTTCATCACCTCGAGCGCGCTGGCCCCACCGGCTCCCGACGCGAGGATCCGCAGAAGCCCGTCGACCATGTCCGGCGACCAGGGCAGCGGGTCGGTCGGACGACGAAGCCATCGCGGCGGTGGCGGGAGTACCACCCACCCGCCGTGTTCGGCCAGCTCAGCGAAGGCGCCGACCCACCGCTCGGGCGTCCACGGTCGCTCGAACGCGATGGGCTCGGGCGCGGCCATCCCGACCGCCCTCGCCGCGCGATGCAGCTCCGTCTCGGCCGCCCAATCGAGCACCGCACCGGTCCAGTGAATCCTGCGCATCAGCCGGTCCGGGGCCGTCCAGCCCGGCTCGTCGCCGATCCCCAACGCCTCCGCGACGGCAGCCTGCTCGTCGGGGCCCAGAGCGTTCGAGGCTCCGCCGGTGACTCGGTGGAGGGCGATGCGGACCCGCCACAGGAAATCGCCGAGCTCCCGCTCCGGACTGAAGTCCGGCCGTCGGAGCGGGCCCGCCTTCGGCCCCTCGTCCGGAGCCCGGACCTCGATCCAATCGATCAGTTGGAGGTCCCGGAGTCCCCCCAGGCCGTCTCGGAGGTCGGGGGCCTGAGACTCGGCGACTCGGCCGGCCCTCGCCTCCCGTTCGATCCTGGTGGCTCGGAGATTCCCAAGGAAGTCGGTCTCCTGAACCAGCGCACGAGCACGCGCCCCCACGGCCCGAACCAAGGGCTTCGAGCCCTCGAGCCATCGAATCGAGAGGGCCGAGGTGAGCGTGAACACGTCGGCTTTCGCGTCCGCTTCGAACTCCTCGAGCGTCCGGAGCGCGTGCCCCAACCGGAACCCCGCGTCCCACAGCGGGTACAGCAGGCGCTCGAAGGCGGCCTGTGACTCCTCCCGCCGGTCGGCTGCGCAGAGCAACACGAGGTCGATGTCGGAGCCGGGAGCGAGTTGGCCGCTCCCATATCCCCCCACCCCGGCCAGGGCCATCCCGCCCCGCTCGGCGCCCGCGAAGAGCTTCGTGACGGCGCGATCGACAGCGGCGGCTCGGGCGCGTGCGAGCCGCCAGCCACTTCCCTCTCCGGTCAGCGGTTCCTGGTCGAGCGAAGCCATTTCGGCCCGCAGCCGCTCGATAAGGGCGACGTCAGACGGCGTCGGGGCCCATCTCCCCCGTTCGGATCCGGTACGCCTGCTCCGCGGGGAGGACGAAGATCTTCCCGTCGCCGATCTTGCCCGTCCGGGCGGAGACCAGGATGGCGTCGACCACCGCCTGGACCTCGTCGTCCTCGGCCATGACCTCGATCTGGACCTTCGGCACGAAGTCGACTTGGTACTCGGCCCCCCGGTAGATCTCGGTGTGACCGCGCTGACGTCCGAACCCCTGGGCCTCCACCGCGGTCAGGCCCTTCACCCCGATCTCGCGGAGGGCCTCCTTCACCTCCTCGAGGCGGTGGGGCTTGATGACCGCCATCACCAGCTTCATCGACCCAACCGTTCCGGGTTAGCTCGCCGCGGCCTTCTTGCCCCTGGCGGGCTTCTTGGCCGCGGCCGTGCGCTTCTTGGTG
>DASWCX010000007.1:0-7773 GCA_036395815.1 Actinomycetota bacterium
CCACCGGGGCGCGGTGACCAGGCTTTCCCCGGACCGCGACCGGGCGCAGGTTCGAACGAGGCTCCTGGCGCTCACGCGAAAGGAGCTGATCCGCCCCGACCGCGCCCAGTTCGTCGGCGAGGACGCCTTCCGGTTCCGCCACCTGCTGATCCGGGACGCGGCCTACCAGGGCATGCCGAAGGAGGCCCGAGCCGAGCTGCATCTGCGCTTCGCCGACTGGCTCACCGAGCAGGCCGGCGATCGCCTGCCCGAGTACGAGGACATCCTGGGCTACCACCTGGAGCAGGCGTACCGGTATCGGGCCGAGCTGGGCCCGGTGGACGAGGAGGGCCGAACGCTGGCCGAGCGGGCCGGGCGGATGCTCGCCTCGGCCGGCATGCGGGCCGTGGCCCGCGACGACTCCCACGCGTCGACCGGCCTCCTGGGACGGGCCCTCGAGCTCCTGCCCGCCGACACCGCAGAGTGGAGGGAGCTGTGCCTGGAGCTCGTCGAGTCGCTGGTGAACACCGGCGAATTCCAGCGGGCGGGGGATCTGGACGAGAAGCTCCTCCGCCGGGCCCGGGAGACCGGCGACCGCCGGGTCGAGGCCCTCGCCATCGCGGGTCATCCCTTCCTGGCCGGCGCGCTCGACACGTCGAAGACCGAGCTCAGCAGGCTCGAGGAGTCGAAGGAGGCCGTGCGCGTCCTCGAGGAGATGGGCGACCACCGGGGAGCAACCAGGGCCATGCGAACGGTGGGGTTCATGACCTTCGTCCTCGGACGGGTGGACGAGTCGGTGGCCATCGCCCGCCGCCGGATCGACGAGGCCAGGCTGGCCCGGGACGCCCGGGAACTCCGTCTGGCCGTGGGCGCCATCGGTGGAGGCCTCTACTACGGCTCGGCGCCGGTCGGACGGGCCATCGAGGAGATCGAGTCGATCCTGCCCGAGGTGGCGGACAGCCGGATCGCCACCGCGGAGGTCATGCTCCATCTCCCTCCTCTGTACGCGATGCAGGGGCGGTTCGACGAGGCGCACCGCGCCGCCGATCGATCCCGGCTCCTTCTGGAGGAGGTCGGCGGGCGGTTCCGCCTGGCCACCAGGGTGTTCTGGTCCGTACCGATGCACGTGCTGGCCGGCGATCTGGAGGCCGCCGAGCGGGAGCTGCGGGAGAGCGTGGCCACCCTCGAAGCCATCGGCGACAAGGGGTTCCTGTCCACGATCTCGTGTGACCTGGCCGAGGTGCTGGCGAAGCGGGGGGAGCTCGACGAGGCCGAACGCTACGCCGAATACGGGCGGAGCCTGGGGGCCACCGACGACACCGTCACGCTGATCGAATGGCGGGCCGTGAAGGCGAAGGTGCTCGCGGAGCGCGGAGAGACGGAGGAGGCGGAGCGCCTGGCCCGGGACGCCGTGGCCATCGCGGAGGGCACCGACTACCTGACCCACCGGGCCGACTGCCTGATGCGTCTGGGCGAGGTGCTGCGCCTGGCCGGGAAGGCCGAGGAAGCAGCCGACGCGGTGGGTCGGGCGCTGGAGCTCTACGAACGAAAGGGCAACGAGGTCATGGCCGCCCGGGTCCGGGCCGAGCTGGCGCGCTGATCCAAATCGTGCGCCGCGGCATGGTTTGCTTCGCCTCGACGGGGTAGTCTAATCTGACTAGTCACATCGGACCACGACACCGCTCCGCCCGCGGTGCCCAGCCCAGTCGAGGAGGCGAGACGTGCGAGCGAGAACCGCGGTCGCGGCAATCCTGACCCTGGCCCTCGTCATCACCGCCGGGATGGCGGGAACGACGAACGCCGCCGGGAGCAAGATCCGCTTCGCCCTCAACAAGATCGGCCCCCAGAACGGCGGCGGCGAGCCCTCGGTCGCCATCAGCCCCGACCGCACGATCTACGTCTCGGCGCCCGGTGACGCCATGGAGTTCTGGCGCTCAGCCGACGCGGGCAAGTCCTGGACCCAGGGTTCCTCGCCCGAGGCCCCGTCCGGCGACACCACGGTCAACGTCGACCAGTCGGGAGCGGTCTACGAGAGCAACCTGAACGTCATCTCGGGCCAGGACACGCTCCAGGTCGACGTGTTCAAGTCGTTCGACAAGGGCACCACGTGGCCCCAGCAGGGCTCGTCCACCCTCTCGGACACGAACTCCACCGGCCAGCCCGCACTGGTCGACCGGCAGTGGGTCGACGCGTGGATCCCGCCGAACCACACCACGGACACCGCCACCGTGTGCCTGACCTATCACGACTTCGGCCCGAGCCAGATGTGGGTGGCTTGCTCGTTCGACGGCGGCAAGAACTTCGGCCTGCCGGTCGACTCCATCACCGATCCCGTGGCCCAGCTCGACTCGTACTGCAACACGATCCCCGGCGGGCTGAAGATCGTGCAGTCCGGACCGCACGCCGGCCGGATCTACGTCCTGTGGCTGGCGGCCGACCCGGCGAACCCCGCGACCGGGTGCAACATCACGCAACTGGCGGCGTTCCATTCGATCTGGTCGGCCTACTCGGACGACGGCGGCCAGACCTGGACCGACCAGCTCGTGTACGACGCCGGACCGTTGCACGACGGGTCGGAGATCTTCGCCGACCTGACCCTGGACAACCAGGGCAACCCCTACACCGCGTTCGTCATGAACCTCCGGACCGAGTACGACATCTGGGTCGAGGCATCGTTCGACGGCGGGAAGACGTGGAACGGGCGGTCGGACGGCACCGGCGCGCCGTACCTGGTGAACGTGGACCAGGGGACGCACTTCTTCGCGGCCATCTCCGCGGGGAATCCGGGGCAGGTGGACGTGGCCTATCTGGACACCCCGACGCTCATCGGCTCGACGCCCTACGGCAAGCCGAACGAACCCGCCGGCGACGCCGACGCCGACTGGAACACCTTCGTCGGGCAGTCGACGAACATCCTGACGGGCTCGCCGACGTGGACGAACGTGCGGCTGACCTCGGTCCCGGTGCACCATGGGGACATCTGCACGCTGGGCGTGTTCTGCGCCGCGGTCCCGGGGACGAACCGGAACCTGCTGGACTTCATCGACGTGCAGGTGGACGCGTCCGGGTTCTTCCACGTGGCGTACACCGACGACCACAACTACGCGGATGGCGCCCTGGTGATGGCGAACCAGACCGGCGGGACGAAGGTGGGCCCCGGGGGGCACTGAACCGTCCGGCCCGACCGGGTTTCGCCACGCGCATCCCTCCTCGCGGGGGCGGGGTTTCCTTCGGAGTCCCCGGAGCGAATGAAGGCCCGCGCGTAGACTTCGGCCATGGCTCGCTGTGGAAGCTGCGGACAGCAGAATCCCGAGGGCTTTCGGTTCTGCGGGAACTGCGCCACACCGCTTCCTGTGGTCCCCGCAGGAGGGCGCGAGGAACGAAAGATCGTATCCGTCCTATTCTGCGACCTGGTCGGGTTCACGACTCGGTCGGAGCGGGCCGATCCCGAGGACGTCCGGGCCACCCTTCGCGCCTACCACGACTCGGTCCGCCGGGAGATCGAACGGTTCGAGGGGACCGTCGAGAAGTTCATCGGGGACGCGGTCATGGCGGTGTTCGGCGCACCGGTGGCTCACGACGACGACCCCGAGCGGGCGGTCCGGGCGGCCCTGCGCGTCATCCAGGCCCTCACGGAGATCAACCGGGAGCGACCCGAACTCGACCTCACCGTCCGGATCGGCGTGAACACGGGCGAGGCGGTGGTGGCCCTCGGGGCCCGGCCGGACCTGGGCGAGGGCATGGTGGCCGGCGACGTGGTGAACACGGCGGCCCGGCTGCAGCAGGTGGGCCAGCCCGGAACGGTCGTGGTCGGCGAGATGACCTACCGCGCTAGCCGGGACGCCGTCGAGTTCGAGCCGCTGGAACCGGTGTCACTCAAAGGGAAGGCCGAACCGGTGCCGGCATGGCAGGCGGTGTCTGTCAGGAGCCGGGCCGGCGTGGACGTCGAACAGCGGGCCGCCGCGCCGCTGGTGGGCCGGTCCCGGGAGCTCGCGCTCATGGAGAACCTGTTCATCCGGGCATTGGAGGAGTCGAGCGTCCAGCTGATGACGATCTCAGGAGAGCCGGGGGTCGGGAAGTCGCGGCTGGTGTGGGAGTTCCACAAGCTCGTTGACGAGCGCCCCGAGCCGGTGTCGTGGCGCCAGGGGCGCTGCCTTCCCTATGGAGATGGCATCACGTTCTGGGCGCTTGGGGAGATCGTCAAGGCCCAGGCGGGCGTCCTTGACACCGATCCTCCAGAGGAGGCCGCCCGCAAACTCGGCGAGGCGGTCGACGCCGCGGCCGACGATCCGTCGCAGCGAAGTTGGATGCGGTCCCGCCTCCTTCCTCTGCTCGGCCTGCGGCCCGAAGCCGGAGGCACGACGGAGCGCGCCGAGTCCTTCGCCGCGTGGCGGGGGTTCCTGGAGGGGGTCGCGGCGCAGGGCCCGATGGTCCTCGTGTTCGAGGACGTCCACTGGGCGGACGCGGCCATGCTCGAGTTCGTCGAGCACCTCGTGGCGTGGTCGACCGGCGTCTCCATCGTCCTGGTGTGCACGGCTCGGCCCGAGCTGTTCGAACGCAAACCCGGGTGGGGCGGGGGCACGGGCAACTCGGCAACCATCGCCCTGTCTCCGCTAAGCCCGGACGACACAGCCCGGCTGGTGTCCGCTCTTCTATCCGAAGCCCTCCTTCCCGCGGAGACCCAGGCCGCCCTGATCGAACGTTCGGGCGGAAACCCGCTGTACGCCGAGGAGTTCGTCCGGATGCTGGTGGACAGGGGGGTCCTGGTCCGCCGGGGCCGGGTCGCCACCATCGCCGAAGGCGCCGAAATCCCGCTCCCGGAGAGCGTCCAGGGCATCATCTCGGCCCGGCTGGATACGCTGGCCCCGGACCGGAAGGCGATGCTCCAGGACGCCGCGGTGGTCGGCAAGGTCTTCTGGTCGGGGACCCTGGTCTCCATGGACGGCCGTGACGAGGCGCAGGTCCGCGACGGGCTGCACGAGCTGGCCCGCAAGGAGCTGGTTCGGCCGGCCCGACGGGCCTCGATGGAAGGGCAGGCCGAATATTCGTTCTGGCACATCCTGATCCGCGACGTGGCCTACGGGCAGATCCCCCGTGCAGCCCGGGCGGCCAAGCATCGAGGAGTGGCTGAGTGGATCGAAGCGATCGCTGGGGACAGGGTGGGCGACCACGCCGAGCTGCTCGCCTATCACTACGAGCGGTCCCTCGAGCTGGCCCGCGCCGCTGGCGCCTCCGACATCGCGGAGCTCGAGGAGCGAGCCCGGCGGTTCCTGGTCCTGGCCGGCGACCGGGCGATCAACCTGGACATCTCCAGGGCGGTTTCGTACTACGGGCGGGCCCTGCCGATGTTTGGTTCGGACGATCCACTGCGAGGAGAGACCAGGGCGATGCGGGCGGAGGCCACGTTCCTGGCCGGGTCGATCATCGAGGCCGTCGCGGAGTACGAGACCGCGGTGGAGGAGCTCCGGCGGGCCGGGGAGGACCTCCGGGCTGCGGTGGCGCTGTCGCGGCTGGCTTTCGTCTACCGATGGCGCGCCGCCGCCGACCAGGCCGAGGCCGCCACGTCCGAGGCTTCTCGCCTGGTGGAGGCGCAGCCGCCCAGTGCCGACGTCGTCCAAGTCCACCTCCAGGTGACCACCAGCCACATGCTGGCTGGACGGGCCCACCAGTGCCTGGAGTGGTCGGAGCGGACGCTAGAGATGGCCAGGCGGTTCGGGAAGCCCGAGCAGATCCAGCGAGCGCTCCAGCTTCGCGGGATCGCCCGGGGCGGGCTCGGCGACTACGGCGGGACCGACGACCTCCGGGCGGCCGTGGGCATCTGCGTCGAGCTCGGCCTCGGTCAGGACACGTACCGAGCAAAGGGGAACCTGGCCGACTACCTGTGGGTGGTTGAGGGTCCACAGTCCGGGCTGGACACAATGCGCGAAGGCGTCGAGTGGGCGAGGAGCCATGGCATCACGGCGGGCTTCTACTGGGGGACGGCAGAGAGCCTGTGGATGCTGTTCGACTTGGGCCGGTGGGACGAGATGCTCCTTCTCGAGCAGGAGATCGTCGCGTGGGCCGATAGATTCGGCGGGCGCTACATGGACACGGTGGCGAAGTCGTACGCGGCGCAGGTCCTCGTGTGGCAGGGGCAGGTCGAGGAGGCGTCGTCCCGGATAGACCGGTTCCTGCCACTCGCTCGCGAGATCCGGGATCCGCAGGTGCTGTCGCCGGCGCTGGCGATCGCCGCGATCGTTCGCAGGGCGAAGGGGAACGTCGCAGAGGCGATGATGCTGGTGCAGGAGCTGACGAACCTAGTCCTGGCCTCGGAGTTTGCGTTCTTCAATTTCTTCCACCTGACTGACGTGGCGCGGATCTGCGCGGCGGCGGGCGACCTCAAACCGGTGGAGCGACTCCTGGGGCGGTTGGTCCCGAACGCCCGGCGCGAGCACCACGGCGTGCTCACAGCCAGGGCGGTGGTGGCGGAGGCGAACGGCTCGGTCGAGGAGGCGGCGGAGCTGTACGCCGAGGCGGCCGAGGCATGGAGGGAGTTCCCGTCCGTGCTGGAGGAGGGGCTGGCGTTGGTAGGGGCCGCCCGGTGTCGGCTGGCCCGCGGCGAGCGGGCGGAGGATGAGCTCCGAATGGCAAGAGCTGTTCTGCTCGGGCTCGGCGCGCCCGGGCCGCTCGAAGAGGCCGACGAACTGCTCCGCCGCTCGATCGCCCAGACGTCGTGATGGTCAGCTACCTCAGGTGAGGCGGGCCGCTGCGAAGGCCAGGCCCCCCACCGCAAGCACGGCGGTGGTCATGGTCGTGATCATCGCGAGGATCATGGTCCGGGTCTGCTGAAGCAGGTCCGCCCGCCAGGCCGCCGTCATCCGCTGCTCGAGCGCCTCGTGTTCGAGCCGATTTCGTTCGCCCAGCGCGTCGAGGTCGTGCTTCGTCGCGACGTCGGCCCAGCCCACTGGCGGCAGGTGAGCCATCAGGATCGTAGCCTCCTCTGCTCCCCCAGGACCTGCTCGAGCCTGTCGTACAGTCGGTGTCGGTCCCGTTCACCGATCGCCATTGTTCCCCCTTTCCCCGGGCAAGGACAAGAGGAGGAGGTTCCGAGGATACCGGCGCCGGGTGACAGGCCCGACCGTCTGCTCAGGTGGGTGCCGTCAACCCTCGTCGTCGGGGGGCTCGCGCCGCTCCGCCTTGACCCGCGAGCGACGGCGCTTGGCTTCGAGCCGCTTCTGCTCCGCGGCTCTCGTCGGTCGCGTCGGCGTGCGGGTCGGGCGGGGGCGGGCCGCCGCGTCGAGCCGTTCGGCCAGCCGCTCGAGCGCCGCCTGGCGATTGCGGAGCTGGGATCGCTCGGCCCTGGCCACGATCCGCAGGGTGTCGCCCAGCTTCCGCCGCACCCGGTCGGCGACCTCGTCCGGGGCCACCAGCCCGCCGAGGTCGACCACCAGCTCGACCCGGCTGTCGGTGGTGTTCACCCCCTGCCCGCCCGGGCCGGTGCCCCGAGAGAACCGCCAGGTGAGCGCGCTCGCGGGGATCACGATCCCGCCGGTCGTGACGAAGTCGCCGTCCATCCCAACAGTGTCGCCGTTCGAACATGCCGCGGGGTCCAGGACCGCTCGCTATGTTCCGGACAGCGGGCCCTCGTTGACCAGAAGGACGTGGCCGATGACGAAGAAGCCGGTCATTCGGGCCAGACCTTGACGGGACGTCCTTCGGACGGCAACCGAACCCAAAACGCGAGATCCTTCGCGTAGCCGCTCGCGTAGGCGTCCACACCGAGCTCACGAAGCGCCGCCACGGCCGCGTACTGGA
>DASWCX010000008.1:0-7543 GCA_036395815.1 Actinomycetota bacterium
CACCGATCGCAGCACAATCGCCTCCCTACGAGAGCAGACCGCTCAGGAACAGCCACAGACCCAGGCCGGCCAGCAGCGTGGCCAGGAGCCTCCGCACAACCAGCCGGACACGTTCCCCAGCCCGGCGGACGCCGATGCCGCCCAGCAGCACCACCGTCCCGTCTCCGATGGCCAGGCCGATCATCAGGGCCACCGCCACCACGACCGCGGCGCCCGTGCCTCCCAGCCTGGTCGCCGCGGCGAAGAGCGATGACGCCACCGTCCCCAGGAACACCCACCCTCCCGGGTTGAGGAGGATGGCCAGGGCCCCCCTGGCGGCTGGCGGTAGGGACCGGCGTCCGGTCGGCGCCGCCGCCACCACCTGGTGCCCCGAACGGAAGCCGTCGACGGCGAGCCACACGAGGAGGGCACCGCCCGCCATCTTGAGGATCCGAAGCGCGAGACCGCTGGGCGGCGCCACCGATAGCCCCAGCGCCAGGCCCACCAGCAGCAGCCCGAACGTGAAGCTGGCGCCCGCCATGGCCTTGAAGCCGCGAGCCACTCCTCCGCGAACCGACTCGGCCATCAGCACGGCCTGAACCGGTCCCGGCGCGCTCGCCAGGGCGAGCCCGACGCCGAGGCCGGCAGCCGCTCGCGGAAGGACGTCGACGGTCACCGCGCGATCAAGACCTTCTGCATGCTCGTGAATGATTCTTCCCGATACAACATTTGCCCTGCGAAGTATACCGCTTTCCCGTCAGAATAGTTGCGCATGCAACTGTTGCCCTGCTACACTGCGAGCCATGAGGACGGGTCTCACCGAGACGGAGCTTCGCGCGTGGCAGGCGCTCCTCCACGCCCATCACCACGTTACGCGGAAACTCGACGCGGAGCTTCGCCAGGAACACGGACTCTCGTTCGGTGACTACGACGTGCTCCTCCGCCTGGCCCGGGCTTCGGAGGGTTGCCTGCGGATGACCGAGCTGGCCGATCGTGTGTTGCTCTCCCCCAGCGGGCTCACCCGGGTGGTGGACCGGCTGGTGAAGGACGGCCTCGTGCGGCGGGACCGGTTCGAGGGGGACGCCCGGGTCATGCTGGTCGGGCTGACCGATGAGGGACGCCGGCTGCTTCGCCGCGCGGCCCGGACCCACCTCCGAGGCATCAGAGAGCACTTCACCGGGCGGCTGGGCGAACCGCAGCTTCGGAACGTCGCCTCGGGGCTCGAGGCCGTGGCCGGTCCCCACGAATCACACTGACGCCCCGCGCCGCCCGTGCCCCGGGACAGCCCACGTTGCGGTTCCTGGTCGCCGTCATGTACAAAGGTCCCCCGCCGAGGAAGGGAATGGCAATGCTCATCGGATCCGTTTCCAGCACCAGGCGTCTCAGCGAGCTGGGAGCCCTCGTCGGGGGGCTCGGTGCTCTGATCATGTTCCTGGGCGTCCTCAGCAACCTCCTGGCCGAGCGCCGCTCATACGAGGGGGCAACCCGATCCGGCCATCGCCGGGAGCGGATTTCGCTGGTCGTAGGGTCGTTCCTGATCGGTCTGGGGTTCCTGCTCCTGTTGCTTGCCGCCAGGGCGAAATAGCGCCCGGCGAGCCGCCCGGAGTGATCGTTCCCTGTCTACGGCCTCCCCATCTCCGCGACCACGTGGACGACGGGGAGGTCGAAGGCCCGTTCGACCCGATGCGGGAGATCGAGCCGTAGCCACCGAGACAAACCCGGCGGCAGGGTCGACAGGATGATCTCGTCGTAGCGGCCAGCCTGGAGGGCATCCCGGACGGCCTCGAGGGGAGAGGCGTCTCCCACCTCGCCGTCCACGTCGAGGTCGAGCTCGCGGAACCTGCTGAGCGCCCCTTGGAGGCGGCGCTTGGCGATCGAGCGAGCCTCTCCTTCCGTCCACGTGAGGTGCTCGGAGGGCGGCGTGGCCGGAACGACCAGGAAGAAGTGGCTCGGGCTCGTCGCGGCCCGCTGGCGGATCACCTCCAGCAGGTGCTCGCTCCCCAGGGTCTGGTTCGCCACCACCAGGTACTGCCGCATGCGCCCACCTCCTACCCCCGCCGGCGGATGAGCCCCGAAGGTCTCCCAAAGGATACGGCCGGGACTCCGAGGGAGATGGAACGTGTTTCATTCCCCTCCTAGGGCCCTGGAAGGCGACGCTCGATAGGCCAGGATCATGGGCCCGGCTACGGCCAGCGCGGTGGCCGTAGCTGCGGCGATCATGCCCGCCACGGCTCCCTGGATCGCTGCGGTGCCGGGCTCACCCACCACGCGGGCTCCCACCACCACTGCGGCGCCCCCCACCAACCCCCCGCCGGTGCCCATGGCCAGGCCCTGGGCGAGGAGCACCGCGAGCACCCTGGATCTCGGCCAACCGACCGAACGCAACACGCCGAACTCGCGCTCACGTTCGATATAGCCCAACATGACGATCTGGCCGGCGACGATCGCCCCGAACGCCAGCGCCATCGCGGCCAGGGCGACGTGGAACGGGTGCACCCGCGACCCCAGGAACGCACCGAGGGTGGTCACGTCCAGCCTCCCCCGGAAGGCCCGGGCCGCCAAGACCACCGCACCGAACAGACCGGCCCCCAGGGCCACGGCACCGACTCCCAGGAGCGACTCCAGCCGCCGCTCCCGGCGCAGGTCGCGCAGCCCCAGGCCCGCCGAGAAGCGCGGTGGGCGGCTTCGCCGAACGGGGCTCTTGCCTCGGATCACGGAGACCGTGCTGCCCCGTGCCGCCGACAGGGCCGGGAACATTCCGGCCACGGCGGCCACCGCCACCCCTAGCGGTATCGACAGGATGGCCAGACGCGGCGGCAGCGCATGGAGGACCGTGGCCCGGAGCACGAGCCCGAGCCCCGCGCTGGCCGTCCCGGCGGCGAGCCCGAGCACGATGGTCTCGGCTTCCACCAGCCCCGCGATGCGGAACGCGGGCCAGCCGAACGCTCGCAGCACGCCGAATTCGGAACGCCGCCGCTGAACCGCCATGAAGGTCGCCTCTCCGATCAAGACCGCCGCCCCCACCAGGACCAGGGCGAACAGCGCCAGGTCCTGTCCCCTGACGGCCCTGACGAACCGGATCGCCGCTCCCTTCGACCACCAGGACTCGGCGACGGTGAGCTCCGGGCGCCCGAACCTGCCGGCCGGCAGGGTGATGCCCACGTCACGGGTCGACGCCCCCTTGGCGATGTCCACCGCGAGGCCGGTGCGCTCCCGGATGCGCTCGGCCGCGCGTTCGAGCCGGGCCTCGGAGGCGGGGCCGGCCACACCGGTGCCCGCAACCCGGACCCTGATCGAGCTGATGAACGCGGCTCCCGACTCGCCGCGGTAGCGGTCCCGATCCGCCAGCCACGCCGCGCCGTCGAGCGTCGTGAGCAGCAGGGGCGGGCTGTTCACGTAGCCCCCCATGGAGC
This sequence comes from Actinomycetota bacterium, assembly GCA_036395815.1. Taxonomy (GTDB): domain Bacteria; phylum Actinomycetota; class UBA4738; order UBA4738; family UBA4738; genus DASWCX01. Next base: position 3,393 of record DASWCX010000008.1, read on the forward strand.
GCGTGGGCCCGAGCGACCTGCCGCCGGGCAGGTGAACGTGCGGGAAGGAATAGGCCTCCAGGCTCCCTCCCGCCAGAGAGTTGAACCCCGGGATGCATGTGGGGTCGTATCGACCGGCCTCGTCCCACTGCTTGAACCGGTAGTTCGAACCGGGCCTGGCCGGATAGCCGTCCCTGTGCTCGGTGACGCGGCGGAACCACCGGTCCCGATCTTCGGGCGGGATCAGCAGGTCGCCCGGGATCCCGAACTCGCTCGAGGTCTGCCCTCCGTAGATGGAGAGCCGGCTCCGTTGCTGGAGAGCCCGAAGGGCCCCGCGGCCGTCAACTGCCGCGTCGTACCGAACGTCTCCCGCCGACCAGACCGGCCAGGGATCCAGGTAGTCGCGGATCGAGGGAAGGTAGTCCGCGTACAGGCTGGCCAACGTAACCCGGCGAGCCGACACCGGGATCCACGAACGGATCTGGTTCGGAGACGCCCCCCGGACCACCGCACCGGGGTCTTTCGCCCGTTCGATCCGCACGTCGAGGGTCTGATCGGTGAACGAATGGACGCTCACCAGAACCGGGATCCGTTCGATGGGCGGGTCCTCGCCGGGCGAGGAGCCACGGAGCCGATCGGTCGAAGCCAGATACCTCCCGGAGGTGACGCACCGGTTCAGTCCGGTGATCCTGGCCTCGGCCTGAGGGTCGATGCCGGCGATCACGACCGGCTGGAGCAGCGGGAGGTAGTACCGGGAGTCTCGCGCGGAGGGGTACCCGCCGGCCGAACACTGCCCGAAGCCGCACACCCGTCCGGCGAAGCAGTTGACGGGGTACGCACAATCCACCTCCCCCCCGTGTGCGAGCCGGAGCGACCCGCCGCTCGGCGCCAACTGGAGGTCGCCGCGCCCGGCCACCACGACGTAGCGGCGTTCGATCGGATACCGGGACAGCCCGGCGTCGCCCTCCGTCGTCGCCGTGACCCGGTACACGGTGGCCGGCTTGGCCCCCGTTTCGGGAAGGGGCTGCTCGTACGCCGAGGGCCACTCCACGAATCCGACCATGGCGATCGGAGCCGCGACATCGACTCCCGGGAGGGACCGGATCGTTTCGAGCTGCCGCCTGGTGATCCCACCGAGCAGCCCGCTCACGTAGTTGGGGCGGATGAGCCCCTGAGTCCGTTCGAGGGTCGTCTGCGAGCCGCTCGGGCGCACCAGGAGATCGAATGGAGTCTTCCAGGCCGTTCCGATGTCTCCGCTGAGTACAGCCTGGGTTGTCTTGGCCGTTCCGGCCAGGACGACGAAGGTCATCGTCGCGGTGAGGAGGGCGGCCGCGGTCAGGAGCGTGGCGGTCCGCCGCGAGACGAGCTCTCGAACGGCGAGCCAGATCAAGGCTGGAGCGTGTGCTGGAAGGTGCGCGGAGCGGCTGCTTCGGAGTTGTGCGCAGATGGCGCCGGCGCCGGTGTCGCCGCGATGCTCCCGCCGACAAGCCGCATGACCCGATCCGCCATCCCCGACACGGCCGGGTCGTGCGTGGCCACCACGAACGTGAAGCCGAACCTGCCCCTGAGCTCGCGGAGGAGGGCCAGGATGTCCGCGGTGGTGGCGTCGTCGAGGTTGCCGGTGGGCTCGTCAGCGAGCAGCAGGGATGGAGTGCCGACCAGAGCCCTGGCTATCCCGACCCGCTGGCGCTCGCCGCCGGAGAGCCGGGCCGGCGGGAAGTCCCTTCGAGACGACAGGCCCACCGCGTCGAGAAGCCGCCCGGCCTCTTCGACCAGCGTTCGTCGTGAGCCCCACGGCAGCCGGGCGACCACCACGTTCTCGAGCGCCGTCAGACCCGGCAGCAGGCAGGGATCCTGGAACACCAGCCCGATCGACCGGGCCCGGAACGCTGTGAGCTGGGCCTCCCGAAGGCGGTGCAGATCCCGCCCGAGCGTGATCACCTGTCCGGAGGTGGGCCGGTCGAGGCCGGCCACCAGGTTCAGCAGGGTGGTCTTCCCGGACCCGGACGGGCCGGTGACCGCCAGCGCCTCGCCCTTCGAGACCGCTAGCGTCACGTCTCGAAGCGCTGCGACCTCGCCGGTGGGGACGGTGTACGTGCGAGAGACTTCACGAAGCTCGACCGCCCGCGGCGAGCCGGTCATGAAGGCCGTACCGACCCGAGTGCCGAACCCTTCGCGGAACGGGCGGTGACGGTCACAGGCCGCTCCGAGCCCGACCACACCAGGAAGAACCGGCCGTCCTTCGCCTCGACGGTGGCCACTCCCCCACTGGGCCACTGGACGTCCACCGTCGCGGTCCTCGCCGGCACCACACCGTAGACGGCAGTGAACTCCGTGGATCCGTCGGGATCGGCGTCCCGGTGGATCTGGCCCGTAGCGAACCCGATCCGCAAGGACGGCGAACCCGGGACCGCGACGCAGTCGTGCCCGTGGTCGGCCAGCGTCCACGACGGGCCGACGGGGATGGGCGTGACCCGGACGCAGCCCGAGTCACCGGTCAGACCGAACCAGAACGGGCCCACTCGCTGGGCCATCCGCCCGTCCACCATTCGCTGAGAGATCCGGCCCGCGGGGAGCGCCACCGTCGACTGGGCGCTCGGATGCGAGCTCGGCTGCGCCGCGGGATGGACCGGGCGGGCAGTTCGATCGAGTGAGCGGAGCAGCGCCAGCGTGCCGAGCGAGCCGCCGGTGACCACGAGCGCGGTGGCAAGGGCGAGGATCCGCCCGGACCGGCGTCGACGGGCCCGGTACAGCTCGAGGTCTTGGAAACCGTCCAACGGCAGAGGGATCCCGGCGACGGCTCGATCTGCCCGTTCGAGGACTTCCTTCAGCTCACTCATGGTCGTGTTCCTCCGTCGCCGCCAATCGGGCCCGGGCTTGTGAGATCAGCGTCCGGACGGTGCCCGGCCGGATCGAAAGGATGGCCGCCGCCTCGTCCGCTGGATAGCCCAGGAGCTCCGTCAGGACGACCGCCGCTCGCTGGCGGCGGGTCAGCGACCGGAGGGCCCTGACCGCGGCGTCTCGCGCCTCGATCGCCTCGAGCGGGTCCGGCCCCGGCCCCGTGAGGTGCAACCGGTGCCTGGCCACCACCAGGGTGTGGCGATACGCGCTGCGGAAGCGGTTCAGCGCGGTTCGGTGCAGGTACGCCGCGGGGTTGTCCATCGCGTGCACGCGGTCCCATCGCTCCCACACCCTGAAGAAGGCGTCCTGGAGGAGGTCCTCGGCCTCGGGGACACTCCCCGTCACCAGCACCAGCGCCCGGAACAGCCGCGGCCGTTCGGCTTCGAAGAACGCCTCGAAGTTGGTGTCCCGGGTCGCCGGTCGCTCCTGGGCTCGATCATCCAGCCATACCGCCACTCCTTCATTAACGCGTACGGGAGCGGATCCGCATAGACCACCCTCGGATCAGCGACCACGAACCAGGCCGCCGGCCGGCTTCGACCCCGTTACCTGATGAGCAGGCCGGGCCTGGAGGCGGTCCCGCCGGGAAGGTCGACGGCGACCCTCGGCCATCCTTCGGTGGAGGTCAGCACCTCGACCCCGTCCTCCCCGACCACGACCGTGTCCTCCGACTTGACCCGGGTGATCGAAGGATTCCACGCCAGGGCCTGGCCGCGCTCGAGGAGGTGACCCTCGCCCGGCGTGGCGAACACCTCCCTGCCGGCATAGCCGGTGAGCCCTCCCTGATGGTGCAACCTCCACTCGTCCGGGAATCCCTCGGCCGCGTACTGCTCCGCCGCCGCCGCCATGACCTCGCCCAGCGTCGCCTCCGGACGGCTCTCGACCAGGTATCGGGCGTCCAGCCGCAGGACCGCCCCGTACCGGGCCGCCAGTTCGCCGTCGGGCCGCCCGAACGTCACCATGCGCGTGAGCGAGGCGTGCAGCCCGTGCCGCCGCCCGGTGAGGGCCACCAGCATCGTCAGCTCGAGCCGGCGTTCGGTCGGCAATGGGTGGCGGTACGCGGCGATGCGGTCGTCCACCGCCACCAGGTTCACCAGGGCCAGGATGTTCCGGCGCATGGCCTCATCGGCCACCCGGGCCGCCACGTCGAGCTCCGACTCGCCGGGGCGGGACGACACGCAGGCCGTTTCGACCGCCTCCGCGGCGTCACGCCCGAGCGAGCGGAACCGCTCGACCTCGACGGGGTGCAGCGTGAAGCGCAGCGCGGCCAG
>DASWCX010000009.1:0-6891 GCA_036395815.1 Actinomycetota bacterium
TGCCCTTCCAGTACGGGAACCCCGCCAACCCCCGCGCCCACTACGAGGGAACCGGCGCGGAGATCCTTCGGGACCTCCCCGAGGTCTCCCACTTCGTGGCCGGGCTGGGCACCGGGGGAACCCTCACCGGAGTGGGCCGGAGGCTCAAGGAGCACGATCCGAAGATCCAGGTCATCGCGGCCGAGCCGGAGCTCGGCGAGCTCGTGTACGGCCTGCGCTCGCTGGACGAGGGGTTCATCCCGCCCGTGCTGGACGAGTCCGTGCTGGATCGGAAGTTCCTGGTCTCCTCGGCGGACGCCCTGGGCGCCACTCGCGAGCTCACCGAGAAGGAGGGCATCTTCGCCGGCATCTCGTCGGGCGCGGTCCTGCACGTGGCCAGGCGGGCGGGGGCGGAGATCGACCGTGGCGACGTGGTGTGCCTCCTCCCCGACGGGGGCTGGAAGTACCTGTCCACGCAGGCCTGGTCGCCCGACATCGAGCTGGCCGAGAAGGCCGTGGAGGAGACCCTGTGGTGGTGACGATCCCAGGTGGCTGACGACCGGCCTGTCGGCGTGTTCGACTCCGGGGTGGGCGGGCTCACCGTGGCCCGGGCCATCCTCGAGCTGCTGCCCGGCGAGCCCCTGCTCTACGTGGGCGACACGGCCAGGTTCCCCTACGGGCCCCGGCCGCTCGAGGAGATCCGGAGGTTCGGCCTGGAGATCGCCCGGTACCTGGTCGACCGGGGGGTGAAGCTGCTGGTGGTGGCGTGCAACTCGGTCGAGGTGGCCGCCATCCAGGACGTGGCGGGCGCGGCCGGGGTGCCCGTGGTGGGCGTGGTGGACCCCGGCGCCCGGGCCGGCGTGCTGGCCACCCGCAACGGCCGGGTCGGCATGATCGGGACCGAGGCCACGGTCAAGAGCGGCGCCTACGACCGGGCCGTCGAGGGAACCGGCCGGGACGTCCGCCTGTTCTCGCAAGCGTGCCCGGCGTTCGTCGAGTTCGTCGAACGGGGCGACACCTCGAGCCCGGAGCTGTTCGAGGCCGCCCGTGAATACCTGGGTCCCCTCCGGGAGGCCGGCGTGGACACGCTCATCCTGGGCTGCACTCACTACCCGATGCTGTCGGGGCTGATCGCCGAGGTCATGGGGCGCGACGTCGTCCTGATCTCCTCGGCCGACGAGACGGCCAAGGACGTGTACGCCGCCCTGGTGGAGGGGGGGCTGCTGAGCGCGGGCCGGTCGCCGGTGCACGAGTTCGTGTGCACCGGGGAGCCCGCGCAGTTCCGGGCGGTCGCGGAGCACTTCCTGGGGCCCTCCATCCCGGAGGTCCGGCTGGCGGTGCCCGGCGGATTCCGGGCCGCGGTGGGAGCGGACCCGTGGACCTGACCGTCCTGGGCACTTCGGGCGCGTATCCCGGCCCCGGCCGCATGGCCAGCGGCTACCTGGTCCGGCACGAGCGGTTCAACCTGGTGATGGACCTCGGGAACGGGGCGCTCTCCACCCTTCAGACCCAGATCGCCTACCACGAGATCGACGCCGTGGTGGTCTCACACAGCCACCCGGACCACTGCGTGGACCTGTACGCCCTATTCATCGCCCGACTGTTCCATCCCGAGCCCCTCCCTCCCATCCCGCTGTTCGGCGCCGCCGGCGTGTTCGACCGGATCGCCTCCCTGGGCAGCGAGGTGGAAGAGCTGCGCCAGAGCTACCAGGTGCGGGAGGTCGAACCCGGCGAGGCCTTCGAGCTGGGCCCGTTCCGGATCGCCACCCGCCCCATGAGCCACTGGGTCCCGGCCATGGGTATGAGGATCGAGGCCGACGGGCAAGCCCTGGCCTACAGCGGGGACACCGGGCCGACCCCGGAGCTGGACGCGCTCGGCCGAGACGTGGACGTGCTGATCACCGAGGCGAGCTGGCTGGAGGGTCAGCAGAAGGGCAGGGATCCATTCCACCTGACCGCGCGCCAGGCGGCCGAACATGCCGGCCGGGCCGAGGCCCGCAGGCTGGTCCTGTCGCACTTCTGGCCCACGAACGACCGAGGCGCGTCGCGGGACCAGGCCTCGGATTCCTTCGGGGGCGAGATCACCCTGGCGGACGAGGGCATGCGCCTGGAGGTGGGGGAATGAACGTGCGGGTGGACGGGCGCGGTCCGGCCGATCTCCGGCCGCTGAAGGTGGAGATGGGGTACCTGGAGTGGGCCGAGGGCTCGGTCCTGCTGGAGATGGGCAAGACCCGCGTGCTGGTGGCGGCGTCATTCGAGGCGAAGGTGCCCCGGTTCCTGATGGGCTCGAAGACCGGCTGGGTCACCGCCGAGTACGCCATGCTGCCCCGTTCGACCTTCGTTCGGACCCCCCGGGAGGTGCAGTCGGGCCGGCCCAGCGGCCGGACCCAGGAGATCCAGCGGCTGGTCGGCCGGTCGCTCAGGTCGGTGACCGACCTGGAGCGGATGGGCGAATGCACGATCTGGATCGACTGCGACGTGCTCCAGGCCGACGGCGGCACGCGCACGGCCTCAATCACCGCGGGCTACCTGGCGCTGGCCCAGGCGGTGGCCCGGCTGGCCGAAGCGGGCCACGTCCCGGCCGACGTGCTCGGCGACTCGGTGGCCGCCGTGAGCGCGGGGATCGTGGGGGAGGACCTGCTGCTCGACCTGGCCTACGAGGAGGACGCCCGGGCGGAGGTGGACTTCAACGTGGTGATGACCGGGTCGGGCGATCTGGTCGAGGTCCAGGGCACCGCCGAGGGCCGGCCCTTCTCCCGGGCCCAGCTGGACGCGCTGCTCGAGCTGGCCTCGGAGGGGATCGCCCAGCTGACCGAGTTCCAGCAGCAATCGCTGACCGGCTGAGGTGGGGACGGAACCGAAGCCGGAGGCCGGGTTCCCCGAGCGGCTCGCCGTCGCCACCAAGAACCCCGGGAAGGTCCGGGAGATCCTGCGCATCTGCGCCGACTGGCCCACGGAGTGGGTCACGTTCGCCGACGCGTCATGGGTGGAGGTGGAGGAGCCGGGGGAGACATACCTGGAGAACGCCCTGGTCAAGGCCAGGGCTGTGGCCGCGGTGCTCGACCTGCCCGCCCTGGCGGACGATTCGGGGATCGAGGTCGACGGGCTGGGCGGGCGGCCCGGCCCCCGCTCGGCCAGACTGGCCGGCCAGGCCGCCAACGAGGACGACAATCTCCGCCTGCTGATCCGCCTGGCCGCGGAGCTCCCGGAGGATCGAAGGACGGCCCGGTACCGGTGCGTGGCGGCCTGTGCCTGGCCGGACGGCCGCAAGGTGTGGGCCGAGGGAACGTGCGAGGGGCGCCTGATCCTGGAGCCCCGGGGCGGGGGCGGTTTCGGCTACGACCCGATCTTCGTCCCCAAGCGCCGGCGCCGCACCATGGCCGAGCTGAACGACGCGGAGAAGGACCGGATCAGCCATCGGGGCAACGCCTTTCGGGGCCTGCGCGCGCTGATCTGATCGAGCGGACCGGACCGGGGCGTCCGGTATGCTGCCTCCTGCTCGCGTGACGGAGTGTGGCCACGTCCGGAGGACAAGCTCTCATGACCGACAACGAACAGGATGCCCGCGCGCTGATCGACCGGTACTGGGAGGACCTGCTCGAGCTCGAGCCGATCCTCGGCACCGAGGTCGGGGACGAACGGTACGACGACCGTCTCCCCGACCCCAGTGAGGCCGGCCTGGCCCATCGGGAAGCGGTCCAGCGGCAGGCCATCGCCGACCTGGCGGGCATCGACCGCTCCTCGCTCGACGTCTCCACCAGGACCACCCTCGACGTCCTGGAGGCCATCGCCCTCCGGGACCTGGACGCCATCGAGTACCGGTTCGACCGGTTCTCCGCCCCCTTGCACATCTGGGGGCCGGCCGGGCTGATCGCGGAGCTGGCCTCCCGGCAGCGGGTGGACACGCCGGAGCGCCGGGCGCGGTACTTCCGGCGCCTCGAGGCGCTCCCCGCCTACCTCGACGAGATGGGCAAGGTGGCCAGGGACGGCATGCGGGTGGGGCAGACCGTGCCGGAGGTGGTGGTCGACCGGACCATCGCGCAGACCGAACGCCTGGTGGCCACCGACCCGGCCGACTCCCCGGCCATCGCGCCGCTCGGCGACGTTGGGCAGGAGGAGCACGACCGGTTCGTGGGGGTGATCTCGGATCGGGTCCTGCCGGCGTACGAACGCTTCCTCGGCGTGCTCCGCGACTACCGGCCATTCGCCACGAAGACCATGGGGCTCTGGGCGCTCGACCGTGGCGAGGAGATGTACGCCGCCCAGATCAGGGCCTGGACCACGCTCTCGCTTTCGGCCAAGGAGATCCACCGCATCGGGCTCGAGGACCTCGACCGGATCCAGGAGGAGCGGCGCCGGGCGGCGGAACGGCTGGGTTTCCACGACCCGAAGGCCGCGCTGGCCGAGCACGAGGCGAGCGGGGACAACCGCGCGACCTCCCGCGAGGAGATGGTGCGCCTCGCGGAGCTACAGGTTGAGCGCGGCTGGGACGCGGCCCCGAGGTTCTTCGGCCGCCTGCCCGCCGCGAACTGCGAGGTCCGGCCGGTCGAGGAGTACCGGGAGGCCGACATGCCGTTCGCTTTCTACCAGGCGCCCACGGCCGACAACTCGCGGCCGGGCATCTACTACGTGAACACCTCCGATCTGGGCGAGCGGCCCCTGCACCATCTCGCCACCACGACGTACCACGAGGCGAACCCCGGCCATCACTTCCAGGTGGCCATCGAGCAGCAGATCGAGGACCGTCCCCCCCTCCGGCGGTTCGCCGGGATCCTGGCGAGCAGCGCGTTCATCGAGGGATGGGGCCTGTACAGCGAGCGGCTGGCCGATGAGATGGAACTGTTCGAGGACGAATACGAACGGCTCGGGATGCTCGACGCCCAGGCGTGGCGGGCGGCCCGGCTCGTGGTGGACACGGGCATCCACGCGCTGGGCTGGGACCGGGACCGGGCCATCGTCCAGCTCGAAGAGGCGGGCGTGCCGCACCTCGACGCCGTGATCGAAACCGATCGCTATATCGGGCTCCCGGGGCAGGCGCTCTCCTACAAGCTCGGCCAGACCGAGATCGAACGGTGGCGGCAGGAGGCCGCGGACCGGGAGGGAACGGCGTTCTCCCTGAAGGACTTCCACGACCGGCTCCTGGCCCTGGGGTCGCTCCCCCTGCCCGCGCTCGACCGGGAGCTGCACGGCAGCTGAGCACGGGCGAACGCCGAACGGCGCAGGCCACCCCCGCCGTTTTGGGCCGAAAGTCCGTGGTGCCTTTGGCGCAAGTGGGTATAGACTCCGCGCACGATCGAAGGGGCCCGGTCGAGCGCCGTCCAGCGCTCGCCGCCACGGCTTCCGGCCGGGTCGAGGGTGTCCGGCAACGCCCGGTCGGACTCGAGCGGCACGTGACGGAGGTCGATGGCGTTGTTCGACCCGGAGGCCGAGCCGGACTCACCCCTCCCGGACCGAGTTCCCGACGAGCTGGTGGCCCGATACGGGGCCAAGGCCCGCCGTGCGGTGAGGGTGAGCCGTTCCTGGCGCTACCCGCTCACGCGGAGGTTCCGCCGGGTCAAGGGGATGCTTCGCAGCGGTGACCTCTGGCTCCTCACGCTCCTGGTGTTCGCCTGGTCGGTGGTGGCCGCCGGAGCCGTGGGAGCGCTCGTCTACGCGGCGGTGATGTTCCCCTGGGCGGGGCTGTTCGTGGTGCTGCCCGTGGGGCTGCTGTTCCTGGTGTCGTTCGGAGCGGCGCTTCGAACGACCCGACGGCAACAGCGCTCTTCGGTCGAGTCCAGCTAGCGGGCTCGAGCCGTCGGGGCGGAGCGGTTCCCCAGCTCGCGATACTTCACGAGCCGGACCAGGGTGCCCGGGTGGATGGTGGTCCCCTCGTGGATGGACACTTCGTCCATGAGGGCGAACATCAGTGGGATGCCCCGGCCGTGCCCCTCGTCGAGGACCGGCACCACGACCCTACGCCGGAAGATGCCCGTGTCCCGCACCCGCACCTCGGCGCCGGCGTGTGAGAACACGCACTGCACGTCGATGGCGGCGCTGTTCGTGTGGAGGATGGCGTTCGCGCACGCCTCCGACGCGGCCAGCACGAGGTCCTCCGCGGCGGAGGAGGGGAAACCCTCGAGCTCGACCTGCGTCCGCACGAACCTCCGGATCTCGTGGAGGGCGGAGGGATGGGCCCGGAACGTCCGGATCACCTGTCTACCCGTGTCCGTGGGCGCTTGCAGCATGGAGCGTGCCGCCTATCCGTGCGTCGGCTGGGGGCACATGCGGCTGTAGGTTCCCTCGCGGCCCCCGTCCCTAACCTCGGAAACCTCGGGGCGCGGTGGCCCGGTCCCCGCCACCCGCTTGCCACATCCGCACCTCCCGTTGCCCCGGGCCGCCTCAATCCAGGCGGTACCCGGTCTCCAGGTAATCCTCGAGCATCCGGGCGGCGCTGAACCTGGGCGCCACCGTCCGGAGCGACCGCTTCACCCGGTGGATCCAGCCCCGCGGGATGCCATTCTCGTCGCGATCGTAGAACAGGGGGACGACGTCGTTCTCCAGCAGGTCGAACAGGATGCCGGCGTCCCGTTCGTCCTGGGACCCCGGGTTGTCGGAGGGCTCCCCGGGGATGGCCCAGCCGTTCGTGCCGTCGAACGCCTCCTCCCACCACCCGTCCAGGACCGACAGGTTCAGCCCGCCGTTCACCGCGGCCTTCATCCCGCTGGTGCCGCTGGCCTCCATGGGGGCCCGGGGGACGTTGATCCACAGGTCGCATCCCCACAGGAGCCGGGCCGCCATGCCCATGTCGTAGTCCTCCAGGAAGGCCACGCGCTCGGCCACGTGGGGCTCCCATTTGATGGTGAACGCCTGCTGCAGGATGGCCTTGGCCGAGAGGTCCTGGGGGTGGGACTTCCCCGCGATCACGACCTGGAT
>DASWCX010000010.1:0-11608 GCA_036395815.1 Actinomycetota bacterium
CGTGTCCCCCGGCGCGGCGACCGGCCGCACGTGCCGCAGGACCGCGTTCACGAACCCCCGGTGCCTCGGACCAGCCAGGGCGACGGTCTCGGACACAGCGGCATGGGCCGGGACCCGGCTGAAGAGGAGCTGGTAGGTGCCGAGGCGAAGCAATGCCAGCGCCTCGGGGTCGACCTCGGCGAGCGGCCGGGTCGACGCCCGGCCCAGGGCGGCGTCGATCGGGGTCAGCCTACGGAGCGTTCCGTAGGCCAGGTCCGAGGCGAAAGCCCGGTCCCGGCCGGAGAGCCCCGCCCGGTCGAGCTCCGCCGGGACGGCGAGGTTCGAGTATGCGGATCGTTCGACCACCCGGCGGATCGCGGCGAGGGCCGCCGCCCGGGGCGGCCTACCCGCCGAGGGTCTCGCCGGGCTCGGGCCGGTATCCACGGACGAACTCCCCTCCGGACATCCTCCTTCGCCCCTCCGGGGCCACCTCTTCCAGGGCCACGGCTCCGTCGGCCGCTGCCACCACCCATCCTTCCTTCCATGTCCCCACCACGGTGCCCGGCGCCGCCGTCGAACCCGGGGCGTTCGGGGCCACCGACGCGCGGTGGACCTTCAGCACCCGGCCCCGGAACCGGGTGGTGGCCCCCGGCTCGGGGGAGAGGGCCCTGACCGAACGAACCACGGCTTCGGCCGGCCGGTCCCACGCGATCCACTGATCCTCGGGCTTGAGCTTCGATGCGTAGGTCGCCCGGGCCTCGTCCTGGGCCCGTTCGACGATGGCACCGGACTCGAGCCGGTCGAGGGTGTCGACCAGCAGCCGCCCCCCCACGGCGGCCAGGCGTGAACCGAGGGACCCGGAATCATCCGTATCGTCGATGGGCTCTTCCGCCTGCAGCAGGATCGGGCCCGTGTCCATCCCCTCGTCCATCCGGATCGTGGTCACCCCGGTCGCCTCGAGGCCGTCCAGGATCGCCCGCTGCACCGGCGCCGCCCCCCGCAGCTCGGGCAGCAGCGAGAAGTGGAGGTTCACCGGAGCGACCCGGGGCGCGTCCAGCACGGCCTTCGGCAGGATCTCCCCGTAGGCCACCACCGCCAGCACATCGGGTCGGGCCGCCGCCAGCGCGGCGAATCCGGCCCCGGACTTCACCGTCTCCACCTCGTGGAGCGGCAGGCCGAGGCGCCGGGCGGCGTCGGCCACCGGGGTGGGCCGGGGGCGGCCGCCGCGCCCGGCCGGACGCGGCACCCGCGTCACCACCGCCGAGATCCGGTGCGACGAGCCGGCCAGGGCCTCGAGCGGCAGCACCGACCATCGGGCGTTGCCCAGGAAGGCGACGCGCATCCCAGGCTAGGGCTCGCGTTCGGGGCGGTTGCGGGGGGCCCGCCGTGGGGCCAGCCCGAGCTCCTGGTCACGGAGCAGGGCCATGGCCCGGCGGCGCTCCTCGGCGGTCAGGCGATCGATGAACAGCATCCCTCCCAGGTGGTCGGTCTCGTGCTGGAAGATCCGGGCCAGGAGCCCTTCCCCCTCCAGTGCGATCGGGTCCCCCTTCGAGTCCTGCCCGTCCACCCGGGCTTGGGCGGCCCGAGCGGTCTCGTAGTACAGGCCCGGGATCGACAGGCAGCCCTCGTCCTCCACCAGCTCGCCGTCCAGGAGCGTCAGTTTCGGGTTCGCCACCGCGCCCCTCGATCCCTGTCCGTCGTCGTAGACGAAGAACCGCAGGGACAGCCCGATCTGGGGAGCGGCCAGCCCGACACCGGGCGCGTTGTACATCGTGTCGAACATGTCATCTGCCAGCCGCCAGAGCGAGCGGTCGAACGTCTCGACGTCCTCCGCGGGCGTCTTGAGGACCGGGTCTCCGAGCCTGCGGATGGGCAGGATCGCCACTGAGCGGATCTCCTCTCACAGCTGGGGTTCGGCCTCGACCCGGCTCACGGCTCCCTCGGCCGCGAGGCGCAACACCCGCTCGCGGAACGCTGCCAGCCGGCCGGGATGGACGGCCACCAAGCATACCGTCCCGGTTCCGGCCGCCGTCGCCAGCAGGGTCTCCGGGGCGGCCTCGCGGAGGCCGTCCGGGAGCGATCCGGACCCCTCGATCCGGAACACCGGATGATTCGGGGGGAACCCCGCTTCGGTTCTGGCCGCGGCCTCAGAGCGCAGGAACGGCTCCGGGTCCCACCGGATCAGCGCCTGAAGGGCCGGGTGACCCGGGTGGCGGGTCTGAGCCAGGACCCTTCCGCCGCCGGAACGCGGGCCCGCCCAGGCCGACGCCTCCATCCACGTGGCCAGCGACCGCTCGCCCGCGTGGACGCCCGGCCGGCCCAGAGCTCGGTCCGGGTCGAGGATCGCCACCAGGTCGAGCCGAACCGGGCCGATGTCCTTCACCGTCGACGCGGTGCCGACCACGACCCGTCCTGGACCAGGGATGAAGCCCGGGACGGGTGCCGGCGCGCTGGCTCCGCCCCCCGGGTCCAGCTCGACGGGAACGGGGGCCAGGCCGGCCGCCCATTCGGCCACCCGCTCCGTCCCGCCGCGCTCGACGCCGAACGATCCGGACCCGCAGTGGGCGCACCGCCCCGCCGCCCCGCACACGCGACAGGCCGGCCGCCCTCCCTCCACCACGATCGGACCGCGGCACGAGGCGCACGCGGCGGGCTGTCCGCACGACCGGCAGACCCGCGCGACCCCGTACCCTCGCCGGGACACGATGAGCGCCGCCGATCGGGCCGCCCGTAGCAGCCGGCCGAGCCGGGCCGACCGGTCCTCCCACTCCGGCGCCGTGGTCTCCACCAGCGGGGCTCGGGCGCGCTCGCGCTGCCGGGCTGGCCGAAGCACCCGCACGGCTCCCGCGCCGGCCAGGTCGAGGGTCTCCACCGACGGTGACAGCGAGGCCAGCACGCAGGCCGCACCGTGAAGGCGGGCCCGGGCCATGGCCACCTCGCGGACGTGGTAGTAGGGCGAACGATCCTCCCGCTGGCCCGGGTGGACCTCGCGGGCGACCCAGATCAACCCGAGGTCCGCGAGCGGGGCGAACACGGCCGGACGGGTCCCGACGACGACGTCGTACCGCCCCCCCAGGACCTCGAGCCAGGTCCGGTACCGCCCCCGGAGATCCCCGCCGACGAAGTTCGCCGCCCGATCGCCGAAGGCCTCGAGCGCCGCGGCGGCGGTGAACGGCAGCGGCTGCGACGCCGGCACCAGCACCACGGCGCGCCGTCCAAGGGCCAGGCAGGCCTCGACCAGTTCCACGCACGCCGAGGCCTCCTCACCGGGAAGCGGCCGGATCCAGCTGGTGGTCCACGGCTCGAGCGGCGCGCCCACCCCCCCCGACGGCGCGTCGACCCTCCCCGGTCCGTTCGTCCGCTCGACGTAGGGCGGTAGGACGCGCTCCTCGCCCGCCACCCGGGGCGGATGGGACCGCTCGATGACGGTCGAGAGCGGCGCGATGTACCGCTCGCTCACCCACCGAAGCAGTTCCAGCATCCGCCGGTCGAAGAACCGAATGGTGGATCGCACCTTCCTGATCGGGAGCAGCCGCCCGGACGGCGGCTCCGCGGCCGGGCCGAGGATCCAGCCCTTGACGGTTCGGCCGTGGAACGGCACGGAGACCAGCGATCCGGTGCACGCGTCCGACCCTTCGCCGAGCAGGTAGGTGAACGGCCGGTCCAGCGTGAGCTTGGGAACGGCGACGCAGACGTCGACCGGCCCGGACAGCCGCTCGGGCTCGGGCCGATCAGTCGAAGGCGGCGCGGAGGTCGTCGGCCCGGTCGGTCTCTTCCCAGGAGAAGCCCTTGCGGCCGAAGTGCCCGTACGCTGCCGTCTCCCGGTAGATGGGCCGCCTCAGGTCGAGGTCCCGGATGATCGCGGCGGGCCGGAAGTCGAACATGTCCCTCACCACGTCCTCGAGCCGGGCGGGATCGACCCGGCAGGTGCCGAACGGCTCGATGGAGAGGGAGACCGGATGGGCCGTCCCGATGGCGTACGCCACCTGGAGCTGGACCCGCTCGGCGACGCCGGAGGCGACGATGTTCTTCGCCACGTACCTCGCCATGTAGGCGGCCGACCGGTCGACCTTTGTGGGGTCCTTGCCCGAGAAACATCCTCCGCCGTGCGGAGCCATGGATCCGTAGGAATCCACCATGATCTTCCGGCCGGTCAGCCCCGTGTCGGCCTTCGGCCCGCCGATCTCGAAGCGTCCCGTGGGGTTCACCAGGACCCGAACCCGGTCGGCCTCCAGCCCGATCTCCCGGAGCACCGGGTCGATGACCTCGGCTTCGACGTCGGGGGCCAGCAGCGTCTGGATGTCGACCTCCTCGCGGTGCTGCGCGGAGATCACGACGGTGTCGACCCGCAGGGGCTTCCCGTTCTCGTACTCGATGGTCACCTGGCTCTTGCCGTCCGGACGGAGGTAGGGGATGACCCCCGCCTTGCGCACGTCGGCCAGGCGCTTGGCCAGCCGGTGGGCCACGGCGATGGGCATCGGCATGAGCTCCTCGGTGTCGGTGCAGGCGTAGCCGATCATCATCCCCTGGTCGCCGGCGCCCAGCTCGTCGAGCGGATCGGACGCGCCCTCCAACCGGACCTCGAGCGCCTTGTCGACGCCCATGGCGATGTCCGACGATTGCTCCTGGATGGCCACGACCACGCCGCACGTGTCGCCGTCGATGCCGAACTTGGCGTCCGTGTAGCCGATGCCGGTGATGGTGTCGCGGACGATCTTCGGCACGTCGACGTACGTCTTCGTGGTGATCTCCCCGGCCACCAGCACCACGCCGGTGGTGAGGAGCGTCTCGCAGGCCACCCGGCCATCCGGGTCGTCGGCCAGGATCGCGTCCAGCACGGCGTCCGAGATCTGGTCGGCCAGCTTGTCGGGATGCCCCTCGGTGACCGACTCGGAGGTGAAGAGATACCGCCTGCTCATGTCCGGCGGATTATACGAGGTCGGGTCGTTCACTCCTTCGACCGGACCCGAACCCGCGGGCTAGGACCGGGCCAGGGCCGCGGCCAGCCGGTCGCAGATGGCGGCGGCCAGCTCCGCCTTCTTCCATTCCCGAAACGGCACGTCCTCTCCGCTGGCGGCGAGGATCGCGGCTCGATTCGTCTCGGATCCGAACCCGGTCCCCGCCCTGCCCACCTCGTTCACCACGATCAGGTCCAGGTTCTTCTCCGCGAGCTTCCGGCGGGCCTCCCGCTCGAGGTCGTCGGTCTCCGCCGCGAACCCCACCAGGACCTGGCGCTCCTTGCGCTTGCCCATCGCGAGGAGGATATCGGTGGTGGGACGGAGGTCGAGCGACGGTGGGCCGCCCTCCTTCTTCAGCTTGCCGGAGGCGGCCCGTTCGGGACGGAAATCGGCCACGGCCGCCGCCATGACCACGGCGTCGGCGGACCCGAACCGGGACAGCACGGCCTCCGCCATCTCCTCGGCCGTCTCCACCCGGATCGTCTCCACGCCCCGCGGGTCGGGAAGCGCCACGGGCCCGCTGACGAGCGTGACGGCCGCCCCCCGGGCTCGGGCTTCGGCGGCGATGGCGAACCCCATCCTGCCGGTGGACCGGTTGCCGATGTATCGGACCGGGTCGATCGGCTCGTGGGTGGGGCCGGCGGTGACCAGCACCGAACGCCCGGCGAGCCCTTCCGTTCCGGCCAGCGCCGCCGTGACCGCTTCGAGGATCTCCTCGGGCTCGGCCATCCTTCCCGGCCCCTCGTCGCCGGCGGCCAAGGGGCCCTCAGCCGGTCCGACGAGCACGGCCCCTCGTTCGGCCAGCGTGCCCACGTGCGCGCGGGTGGCCGGATGGTGCCACATCCCCGTGTGCATGGCGGGGGCGAGCACGAGGGGGCAGGTCGCCTCCAGGAGGGTGGACGTCAGCAGGTCGTCGGCCAGCCCGAGCGCCAGCTTGGCCAGCACGTTCGCCGTGGCGGGGGCCACCACCGCGACGTCGGCCCAGTGGGCCAGCCGCACGTGGACCACCATCTCGGGAGAGTCCAGCACGTCCGTGGGAACGGACCGGTGGGTCACCGCGGCGAACGTGGCGGGGCCCACGAACCGGGTCGCGGTGTCCGTCATGAGGACCTGAACCTCGGCCCCGGCCGTGGCGAGGAGGCGAGCCAGCAGCACCGACTTGTACGCGGCGATCCCGCCCGACACGCCCAGGAGGACGCGCCTGCCCGCCAGGACGGGCCCGTCACCCTCCCGGTCGGCCATCGCCCGGCTACTTGATGCCCGGGGCCTCGATGCGCTCGAACGCCACCTTGCCGTCGGCGATCTCCTGGAGCGCGATGGCGAGGGGCTTCGACCGCAGGTCGCCGGTCTCGACGAGCGGCGGGATGAACTCCCCGCGGCCCTCTCCGAGCTGGCTGTAGTACGAGTTGATCTCCCTGGCCCGCTTGGCGGCCAGGATGACGAGCGTGTAGCGAGAGTCGACGGACTCCAGCAACTGGTCGATCTTCGGCTCGATCACGTGGGTGGTCTCCTTCGCGGGTCCTCTCGGGAGTGAGCCCGCAGATCAGGAACGGTCGGCGGGGCGGGCGTTCCGCGCCCGCCCCTGTCGTTCACCGGCGATTATAGCGGCCACCTCGTTCGCGGCCCGCTCCACCTCGTCGTTCACCACGACCCGGTCGAACCGGGTCGCCGCGGCCATCTCCTCGCGAGCGGCAGCCAGGCGCCTGGCGAGCTCGGCGTCGCTCTCCGTGTGCCGGGCCCGCAGCCGTCGCTCCAGCTCCTCCATGGAGGGAGGGGCCAGGAACACCAGGACGGCCTCCGGAACCCGTTGCCGTACGGTGGCGGAGCCCTGCACGTCGATCTCCAGGACCACGTCGCGCCCGGCCTCCAGTGCGTCGGCTACCGGCGCCCAGAGCGTCCCGGAGCGGTGCCCGTAGATCTCCGCCCACTCGAGGAAGGCTCCCTCCTCGAGCAGCTGGTCGAACTGGTGGTTCGACACGAACCGGTAATCCCGTCCGCCCACCTCGCCGGGCCGAGGGGCGCGCGTGGTGCACGACACGGAGAGGACCAGCTCGGGTCGCAACTCCATGAGGCGCCGGACGACGGTTCCCTTGCCGACCCCGGAGGGGCCCGAGATGACGAACAGCCGGCTTAGCGCTTGGCGAACTCCGTGAGCAGGGCATCCTTCTGCTTCGCCCCGAGGCCCCGGACGCGCCTGGTCGCCGAGATGTCGAGCCGCTCCATGATCCGGCGGGCCCGCACCTTCCCCACGCCCGGCAGCGATTCGAGCACCGACGACACCTTCATCTTGCCCACGATGTTGTCGCCCTGCCTGCTCAGCACGTCGCGCAGGCTGAGCCGCTCGGCCTTCAGCTGGCCCTTGAGCTCGGCCCGGCGCTTGCGCGCCTCGGCCGCCTTCGCCAACGCTTCCTTGCGCTGCTCCTCTGTGAGGGTGGGTAGGGGCATGACCGCTTCTCCTTCTGCTCCAGTGGCTCCCGGCCGGACGCGAGATTATACGCACGGCCCCTCACCAGGGGCAATCGGAAACCCCGAGATGTCAACCTCTAGATGAAGGTAATGTCTGGGCGCCCAGATGGCGCGACCCGGGCGACTCGAGGGGTACCCCCCGGCCGCACAGCAGGCATTCGGCCGCCTCCCAGGACCTCGCTTCGACCCTCACCACGGCTCGCAGCGGGAAGTCCAGCGCACCGCTGGACCGATCGACCATCGCGGCCACACCGACTGGCTCCGCTGCGAGCGAGCGAACCAGCTCGTGGACCTCGCCCGCCGACGCTCCGGTGGTGATCACGTCCTCGACCACCAGGACGCGCTCGCCGGGGCTGAGGGCGAACCCGCGCCGAAGGGCCATCCGGTCTCCCTCGCGCTCGGCGAACAGGAACCTCGCCCCCGCTTCCAAGGCCACGGCGAATCCCAGGGCGATGGCCCCCACTGCTGGCGCGACCACCGTCTCCACCCGCGGATACCAGGAGGCCATCTCCCGAGCCAGCCGCACCACGGCGTCCGGCCGCTCGAGAATCCGAGCCTTCTCAACGTACCGGTCCGAGTGGCGCCCCGAGGACAGCAGGAAGTGTCCCGAGAGCATGGCGCCCGTCTCTTCGAGCAGTCTCCGGGCCTCGCCGTTTCTCATGAGGCCTTCACGCCAGGCCCACCTCGCGCAGCACGGCCAGGGCGGCCGCGGCGGGGTCGGGAGCGGCGGTGATGGGGCGGCCGATCACGATGAGGTCGGCCCCCCGCTCGAGGGCCTCGCCCGGCGAAAGCACGCTGACGTGGTCGTTGGCCGGCTGTCCGCCCGGGCGGATGCCGGGGACCACCAGCGGGACGGTCGGGCCCACCACCTCTCGTACGGTCGACACCTCCTCCCCGGACACCACGATCCCGCCCGCCCCGGCGGCCAGGGCTTCGAAGGCCAGCGACGCGGGCGAGGCGAGCCCCTCCGCGGCCACGCTCGAAAGCACCGTGACCGCGAGGATCAGGGGCGGCTCCACCCCGGCCTCCTCGGCTCCCCGGGCCGCCCCCTCCACCGCGGCCCGCACCATCTCCTCCCCGCCCAATGCGTGCACGGTGAGGAGCGAAGGCCCGAGCCGGGCCGCGGCTCGGGCGGCCCCCTCCACCTGCTTCGGGATGTCGTGCAGCTTCAGGTCCAGGAACACCGGCGCGTGCTGGCGCACCCGCTCGACGGCCAGGGGTCCCGCCGCGGTGAACAGGGTCAGGCCGACCTTCACGTGCGAGACCAGCGAGGCGAGCTCCTTGGCCCACGTCTCGGCCTGGTCCGGGTCCTCCGTGTCAGCCGCCACGATGAGCGGGTTCCGGAACACGCTCGGGATTCACCACCTTTCCCCTGAGATCGGCCGGGCTCGACATCCCTCTCCGGGCCAGGAACCCCCCGATCCCGTCCGCCACCGTCACGATGGCCTGCGGGTCGAAGAAGCTCGCCGTTCCCACCTGCACGGCCGACGCCCCCGCCAGCAGGAACTCCACCGCGTCCTCAGCCGTCCGGATGCCGCCGATCCCCATGATCGGCACCTCCGGGAAGACCTGGGCCACCTGGTACACGCACCGGAGCGCGACCGGCTTCATCGCCGGCCCCGAAAGCCCGCCGGTCACCGCGCCGAGCTTCGGACGAAAGGTTTCGGTGTCGATGGCCATCCCCAGGAGCGTGTTGACCAGGGACAACCCGTGCGCCCCGGCCCGGACGCAGGCCTCGGCCACCTCCACGATGTTCGTTACGTCGGCGGTGAGCTTGGCGAACACGGGCACCGCGGTGAGCCGGCACATCGTGCCGATCACCTCGGCGGCCTGATCCGGATGGCAGGCGAACACCTGGTTGCGGCGCTCCACGTTCGGACAGGAGATGTTCGCCTCGATGCCTACGACCCCGGGCAGGCCGCCCACCCGCACGGTCACCTGCGCGTACTCCTCGACCGTCCTCCCCGCCACCGAGACCAGGACCGGGGTTCCGGCGTCGCGCAAGCCTTCGATCCACGGGGCGTCCTTGGCCCGGAATTCGTCCACGCCGACGTTCTGCAGGCCGATGGCGTTCAGCATGCCGGACGCGGTCTCGGCCATCCGCGGCGCCGGAAGTCCCCTTCGCGGCCGCAGCGTCACGCTCTTGGTCACGATCCCCCCGACGCGCTGGAGGTCCACGATGTCGGCGAGCTCCCGTCCCACGTTGAAGCACCCCGAGGCCCCCAGTACCGGGGTGGGGAACCGGAGCCCATTCAGGTCGACCTCCAGGGAGGGCGTCGGCGCGAAGGGGCCGCCGTTCGCCGGGACGGACCGGTCGAAGCCGTTGCCCCCGCCGGGCTGGTCACTCATCGGGGCCCGGCCTCCACCGGCTCGGGCTCCCGCGTGGCCGCGAGGTCGCCGTCGGTGCTCGGCGGCATCGCTCCTCCCATCCACCGCTCCCACCACACCCGGGCTCCGTTGAACACCGGCCCCTCCATGCAGGCCCGGACGTTCCACCAGCCCAACCCGTCGGATGCGATCACGGGCACCACGCACGTCCAGCAGATCCCGAGGCCGCAGGCCATGAGCTCCTCCACCGCGACCTGGCACGGGATGCCCTGGGCCAGGGACTGCTCGGCGACTGCGCGGAGCATCGGATTGGGCCCGCACGCGTACACGACCTGGGCACCGGTCCGGGTGATCACGTCCGGCAGGATGTCGGTGACCAGGCCGCGGTGGCCCATGGTCCCGTCCTCGGTGGTGATCCACATGGCGTCGGCCAGGCGCTTCCCCTCGATGGGCTTGAACACCCGCTCGTGGCCTCGAGCTCCCACGATCATGTTCACCACCTTGCCCCGGGCCCGGAGTTCCTCGGCGAGGAAGTGGAGGGGCGCCGCTCCGTACCCGCCCCCCACCAGCAGGCAGGAATCCTGCTCCCGGGGGAGCTGGAAGGCTCGGCCCAGCGGCCCGATCACGTCGAGGAACTCGTGCTGGCCCACCCCGGCGAGCCATTCGGTCCCCGGCCCGACCACGTCGAACACGATCTCGACGGTGCCGGCCCAGCCGCCTCGCCGGGAGGCCTGATGGATGCTGAACGGACGCCGAAGGAGGAACTGCCGGTCCTCCGGCACGCCGATCTGGATGAACTGGCCGGGCTTCGCGGCGTCGGCGATCTCCGGGGCGACCAGCGTCAGCGAGTGGTAGACCCCGGCCCGACGCACGGAGAGCACCTCGCACCGAGCCCTGATCATGGCGCCCCTCCCCATGCCCCCGCCGCCAGGACCGGCACCGGCTCGTCCGCCGGGCCGAAACGCTCCCCGGCCGCGGGCTTCGCGGCATGGTACTCCTGCAGCGGCAGCGGGACCCGTGGGCCCGACCGGAGGGCCTCGATCCCCTGGACCGCGGCCAGGATCCCCGGGACCGTGGTGATGCACGGGACGCCGGCCCGGACGGCCGCGGTCCGGATGAACGATCCGTCGGTCCGGGGCCCCCGGCCGAACGGCGTGTTGATCACCAGGTCGACCCGGCCGGCCGCGATGAGGTCCTCCGCGTTCGGAGAACCCTCGGATCGCTTCAGGACCAACGTGACCGGCACCCCCGCCTTCGCCAGCAGGGCGGCGGTGCCCCTGGTGGCGAGCATCTCGAACCCCAGCTCGGCGAGGCGGCGGGCCGGTAGCAGCACCGCCCGCTTGTCCCGGTTCGCCACCGAGACGAACGCGGTGCCTCGCTGGGGAAGGGCCGCACCCGTCGCCTCCTGGGCCTTGGCCAGGGCGGTGCCCAGGTCCGAGGCGATGCCCATCACCTCTCCGGTCGAGCGCATCTCGGGCCCCAGCACCGTGTCGGACCCGGAGAACCGGGCGAACGGCAGGACCGCGGCCTTCACCGCGACATGCGCGAGGTCTCGATAGGCCGTCCCGTGGGGCGGGACCAGCCCCTGGGCCCGAAGCTCCCCCAGGGTCGCTCCGGCCATCACCAGGGCCGCGATCTTCGCCAGCGGCAGGCCGGTGGCCTTCGACACGAAGGGCACGGTGCGGGACGCACGCGGATTCGCCTCGATCACGTACGGGACGTCGTCCCGTACGGCGAGCTGCACGTTCAGGAGCCCCCGGACCCCCAGCTCCCGGGCGATGGCCGCCACCGTCCGTTCGATCCGGTCGAGCGCATCTCGGGCCCCAGCACCGTGTCGGACCCGGAGAACCGGGCGAACGGCAGGACCGCGGCCTTCA
>DASWCX010000011.1:0-10015 GCA_036395815.1 Actinomycetota bacterium
CATGGAGCTCGACCCGGGGGTCCACGAGGTGCTTCGCCACCCCCGTCGCGCCCTCCAGGTGTCGGTTCCCACCCGGATGGACGACGGCTCCATCCGGGTGTTCCAGGGCTACCGGGTCCACCACAACACGTCGCGCGGTCCGTCGAAGGGCGGCATCCGCTACCACCCGAGCGTGGACCTGGACGAGGTGAAGGCGCTCGCCATGTGGATGACGTGGAAGTGCGCGGTGGTGAGCATCCCCTACGGGGGGGCGAAGGGGGGCGTGGTGGTCGACCCGGCGGAGCTCTCGCCCGGCGAGCTCCAGCGGATGACCCGCAGGTATGCCTCCGAGATCCTGCCCCTGATCGGCCCCGAGCGCGACATCCCGGCCCCGGACCTCGGAACGAACGAGCAGGTGATGGCCTGGATCATGGACACCTACTCGACCCGGGAGGGATTCTCGGTGCCCGGCGTCGTGACGGGGAAGCCGCTGTCGATCGGTGGCTCGGCCGGCCGCTCGCAGGCCACCGCGCGAGGGGTCATGTACATCACGCTGGCCACCATGAAGCACCTCGGGATGTCGGTGGAAGAGGCGCGGGTGGTGGTCCAGGGCTTCGGCAACGTGGGAGGCGGCACCGTGCAGCTGCTCCACGACCAGGGGTGCCAGATCGTCGGGGTGTCGGACGTGAACGGCGGGACCTACAACCCGCATGGCCTCTCGCCGCAGGGCCTCTTCGCCCACAAGGCGAAGGGCGGTTCGTTCGGAAGCTACGAGGGCGGGGAGCCCGTCACCAACGAGGAGCTCCTGGAGCTGGACTGCGACGTCCTGATCCCGGCGGCCATCGAGGGACAGCTCACCGACGCGAACGCGGAGCGGGTCCAGGCCTCGGTGATCGTCGAGGCCGCCAACGGTCCCACCACGCCGGAGGGGGACGATATCTTCCACGAGCGGGGGATCCTGGTGGTGCCCGACATCCTGGCCAACGCGGGCGGGGTCACCGTGTCCTACTTCGAATGGGTCCAGGCCCTCCAGGCTTTCTACTGGTCCGAGGACGAGGTGAACGACCGGCTCCGGAAGATCATGGAGAAGTCCTACGTGGACGTGCTGAATCTGGCGGAGGAGCGGAAGGTCCCGATGCGCACCGCCGCCACCATCCTCGGGGTGGGCCGGGTCGCCGACGCCCACGTCACCCGGGGGCTCTATCCGTAGGGACGAACGTCGCGTACGCACGCCGGCGGGTGTGTCGGTGGCGGATGCTAGTGTCGGGTCGATGGAGCAGCCCGTCGATCTGGCCCAGCGCTGGCAGGAGATCCTGGAGTTCGAGCGGCGATGGTGGAGCCTTCGGATGCCGAAGGAGGCGGCCGTTCGGGGCCGATTCGGCGTTTCCGCCGCACGGTATTATCAGCAGCTGAACCGGCTGATCGACCGTCCGGAGGCGCTCCGGTTCGATCCGATGCTGGTCCGGCGGCTGCGCCGGCTGCGGGACTCCCGTCGGAGCACGCGGTTCGGACATGGAGCCGCCAGGGGCGAACGGGAAGGGGTGACAGGCACGTGGGCACGTCCTCGCTGAGAGCCGTCATCCTGGCCGCTGCCGTGGCCCTCGGGATCTTCGGGCTGGCCAAGGCGTTCCCGGAGAATGCCAGCAAGTCGCTGACCTCGCCCTCCGGCACCACGCCGAGGACGACCCCCTCCCAGTCGCCCAGCTCGACGCCGAAGACCCTCCCCCCCACGCGCCACAAGAGGAAGCCCAAGACGAGGGGCGTGACGGTCCAGGTCCTGAACGGGTCGGGGACCCCGCTGCTGGCCCTCCAGACGACCGAGTCGATCACGAACATGGATCTCGGCTTCAAGCTGTTGACTCCCGGCAACGCCACGCGGACCAACGTCACCACGATCTTCTACAAGTCCGGCTTCAAGGCCTCCGCGACCTATCTGGCGTCCAAGGTGTTCCCCGATGCCGCCCTGAAGCTCACCACCAGCAGCACGTTCACGGCAAGCCTCACCGTGGTGCTGGGCTCGGACTTCGCCGCGACGGCGACCCCCACGCCGTCGGCGTCCTGATCGGGCCCTCGGCTTTCCCGAGATCCACGTAACCCTCATGCCGGCTCAGCGGTCGGTGGTGGCCATCTCCAGGTCGGCCACCTGTCTGGGCACCCAGTCTTCGAGTCGGTTGCGGATCACCGCCTCGCGGGCCCCGACCGCTCGACGCCCCCGCTCCTGCGGGTCCATGTTCAGCGCCGTCGCGATGGCCTCCGCCGTGGCCCCGACGTCGAACGGATTGACCGCGAGGACGTGGGACCGGAGCTCCTGATACGCCCCCGCGTTTTCGGACAGGACCACCACGCCGTCCCTCGTGTTCAGGACCGCGCCTTCCTTCGCCACGAGGTTCATCCCGTCGCGCACCGGATTGACCAGGAGCACGTCGTAGATCCCGAAGCCGGCGAGCGCCGAGGAGTGGTCGTCCCGGAGCTGGACCCGGATGGGCTGCCATCGCTCGTCGCCGAGCTGCGCGTTGATCCGCTCCGCGGTCCGGAGGCACTCCTTCACGTACCCGCGATATTCGGGAACGCCCTCGCGCGACGGGTTGAGGAGCGCCAGATGCTTCACCCGTCCCCGCCACCGGCGATTCCTGAGGAGGAACTCCTCGAAGGCCAGGAACCCACGGAGGATGTTCTTCGAAAGATCGGTCCGGTCCACCCGGAGGATCAGGCGGGCCCCGCCCAACCACCGGCCGATCCTCCGTTCGGCCGCCGCGACCTCCTCCGACGCGGCCTGCTCCTTGAGCGCGGCGGGATCCACGGAGATCGGGTACAGGCGCACCAGCACCCGTCGGCCGCGCCACCGTACGAACCGTTCCCTGAGACCGACCGTCGCCCCCGGGAGGTCGCGGCAGCAGCGCATGAAGTTCTCCGCCCATCGCTCCGAGTGGAACCCGACAACGTCGGCTCCAAGCAGCCCGGACAGGAGCTCCCCGCGCATCGCGGTGGGGAGCGTTCGGAAGTACTCCGGGCCGGCGAACGGGATGTGGGAGAAGTGCGCGATGCGGGCATCCGGCCTTCGGGCCCGCAGCAACGCCGGGACCAGCGACAGGTGATAGTCCTGAACCAGGTACGCGGGCTCGGCCTTCGGTGGCGGGCCCTCCTCGGCCAGGGCCTCGGCAAACGCCTCGTTCACCCGCCGGTACGCGGCCCAGGCCCGATCGGTGGCCCGGTCCCATCGCGGCATGCGCGGCAGATCCCACAGCGCGTGATGCACGAACCACAGCACCCGGTTCGAGATGCCGTTGTAGTAGCGGTCGTACACGCGGGGGTCGAACGACAGGTAACGCAGGCCGTGGCCGGCGGCTCCCATCGTCGGATCGAGGTGGATCCTCCCGGCTCGCTCCCTGTCCTCCGGCGACATCGCGCTGGCGATCCACAACCCCCCCGAGGCCTGAAGGGCCCCGGAGAGCGCGGACACCAGGCCGCCCCCTCCCCGCCGAGCCACCACCTGGCCGTCCGGTTCCCGAACGAAGGCAACCGGACCGCGGTTCGACGCCACCACGATCTGTCGATCGGTCACTGGAGCCGCCACCCCCGAGTTCATCCTGGCCCGGGCTCGACGGGCATGGGAGAGCATGAGTGTACCCAGCCCGGTCGACCGGCACCCCCCACGAGATCGCCGACGTGTCGGCCGGAGATTCCGGGAGCCGAAGATGCGGAACCTATAATCCCCATGACCTGGCCAACCCCATGACTGCCGACCGCGGGCCCTTTCTCTCGAACCCCCTCGTCGCGAGGGTGGCCCGGTGGGGACTGCTCGCCTGGTCCATCATCGGCGTGCTGATCCTGGTGTGGCTGGTGTTCCGGTTCGTGCTGGTGCCGATCCGGGTGATCTTCCCGCCGCTCGTGGTCGCCCTCATCGTCATCTACCTGCTGGATCCCGTGGTCACCATCCTCCAGCGCCGGGGAGTGCCGAGGGTCTGGGGAGCGCTGGCCGCCTACGTGGTGTTCCTGACGGCCGTCGGCGTGGCCCTCGCGTACATGGTCCCTGTCATCACCCACCAGGTCCAGTCGTTCGTGGCCGGGACCCCCCGGCTGCTCACCCGGTTCGAGGAGGGCTTCGCGGCGTTCGCCCGCCGGCTCGGCCTGCATCTTTCGGCGAAGGACTTCGTGGCCGCGCTCAACCCGAAGGGCGGTCGGGCGTTCAACTTCCTGGCCCGGCTGACGTCGTTCACCGCCGGGGTGGTCCGGGCCGCCGTGGTGCTCGTCCTCGGCCCGCTCCTCGCGTTCTACCTCCTTGTCGACCTGCCGAAGCTCCGGAGGGCGGCGGAGTCCCTGGTCCCGGCGTCGCGCCGGGAGGAGGTCCGCGATCTCGTGTCTCGGATCGGGGCCACGCTCGGCGGGTTCTTCCGCGGGCAGCTGCTGGTCGCGCTGATCATGGGAGCCGCGTCGCTGCTGGGGTTCTGGATCGTCGGGCTGCCGTTCTTCGCCCTGATGGGCGCGATCACCGGCCTGTTCGCGCTGGTGCCGCTGGTCGGGACGGTGGTCGCCGCGGTCCCGGTCCTGTTCGTGGCCGCCACGGCCGACGAGTCCCGCCGGGGCCTGCTCCACCTCCGCGGCGGGTGGACCCTCTCGGTCGCCTGCGTGGTGGTCCTGGTGTTGGTCCAGCAGCTCGACACCCGGTTGCTCAGCAGGCGGTTCCTGAAGCGCGGGTCCAGGCTCCACCCGGTGACCGTGCTGTTGTCTCTGCTGGTGGGCGGGACGCTGATGGGCCTGTGGGGCATGCTCCTGGCGGTCCCGACCGCAGCAGTGATCAAGGTGGTCGCGCTGCACCTGTGGGACACGCGTTCGCGCTGGCCTCCGGTGCCGGTCCGCTCGGCTCCCGCTCCGCCCCGGCCGGTGCCGGCCGGCCGTGGGCTCACCGACGTGCCGGCCGCGGAGCCCGAGCGCCGGGTTCGGGCGGCCGGCGAGGAACGCGGTTAGCTGTTCGGCAGCCGCTGCCTCAGGCTCGTTGACGGGCGAGAGCGTCGCGGCTACCGTGTCAGCAGGAGTCGGATCGAATGTTGAAGGTCTCTCACAAAACCGAGTACGCCATGCGGGCGGTGGTCGAGCTCGCCATCCGTCGTTCCCGCGAGGGAGACGCCCTGGTTCCGGCTCGGGCCATCGCCGAGGCGCAGCACATCCCTCTGCGGTTCCTGGAGCAGCAGCTCGGCGCGCTGCACAAGGCCGGGCTGGTGGAGAGCTTCCGCGGGGCGGGCGGCGGCTGCAGGCTCGCCCGCGATCCCGCCGAGATCCGCGTGGCCGACGTCGTGGACGCCATCGAGGGGACGCTGTTCCCCATGTTCTGCCTCGACGTGGAGAACCACGCGTGCTTCGCCGACGCGCACTGCGGGCTGCAGGGGCTGTGGGGAGACGTCCACGTGGCGATCAGGCAGGTGTTCGAACGGATCACCATCGCCGAGCTGGCGAAGCGGCACGGGAAGCTCGCCGAACGACCGGTGTGGGCCCCGAGCGAGCTCATCCGTCCTCGCGGCTGAACCGGGCCGGGCCGGCCCTCGGATCCGTCTGATGCCTGGCGCCGCAGTGTTCGAGCTGAGCGCTACTTGCCGAGGATCCGCATCATGGTGGTTCCGCACACCGGGCACTTGCCCTTCGCGGCCCTCCGCCCGTTCTTCAGGGTGACCTCTTCCCCCTCGAACTGGCGCTTGGCCTTGCACTTCACGCAGTACCCTTCGTATTGCGCCATCTGCTCACCTCCTCCGGTGAGGCGGGCGGCCCCGCTCGGCCGTCGAACACACATCGAGGCCACCCTTTGGCGGCCTCGCGTCAATTGTGGGTCCCCACCCGCCTCCCTGCAAACACCCCAGCCGCTTATTCCGTGGATGCCGTGCGCCTCAGATCGAGCCCTTTCGGACCAGATACGGCCCCAGGAAGAGCGCGTCCATGCCCGTGTTCAGGAAGTCGGCGAGGGCTTCCTCGGGCCGATGGACGATCGGCTCGCCCCGAAGGTTGAAGCTTGTGTTCAGCACGACGGGCACTCCGGTCCGGCGGTCGAACTCCTCGATCACCCGGTAGTACAGGGGGTTGCCGGCCCGGGTGACGGTCTGGAGCCGGCCGGTGCCGTCGACGTGGGTGACGGCCGGGATCGCCTCGCGCTTGTCCTTCCGGATCGGCAGCACCAGCAACATGAAGGGGTTGGGGTAGTAGCCCTCGAAATATTCCGGGCCCCGCTCGTCGAGCACGCTGGGGGCGAACGGACGGAAGCCCTCCCGGTGCTTCACCTCGGCGTTCACGATGTCCTTCATCTCGGCCCGGCGAGGATCCGCCAGGATCGACCGCGCCCCCAGGGCCCGCGGCCCCACCTCGGCCCGGCCCTGGAACCACCCCACGATCTTCGACTCGGCGAGCAGGGTAGCGGCCTCCGCGGGGGGGTCGGCCACCTCCCGGAATGGCAGCTTCCGCGAGACCAGAAGCTCCTTGAAGTCGGCGTCGGGGTACTCCGGCCCGTAGAAGGCGTGCTCCATGCTCCATTCGCGGGGACGCCCGAGCTCCTGATGCCACATGTGGAGCGCGGCGCCGAGCGCGTTGCCGGCATCACCCGCGGCGGGCTGGATGAAGATGTGCTCGAACGGCGTCTCCGCGAGCAGCCGCGCGTTCATCACCGAGTTCAGCGCGACCCCCCCGGCCAGCGCGAGATTGGGCGACCCCGTGGCCGCGTGCAGGGCCCGGGCCATGTGCAGCGCGGCCTCCTCCGTGATCGCCTGGACCCCGAACGCGACGTCCTGATGGTGCTCGGTGATCGCTGACTCCGGCACCCTGGAGGGTCCGAACCGGTCGAGGTACCGCTTCGATAGCGGGCCCGCCTCGACCTGATATCGGAACCACGCCAGGTTCACTTCGAACAGCCCGTCGGGGGTGAGACGGATGAAGTCCCTGAACACCGGCACGTAGCGGTCGGTGCCGTAGGGCGCGAGCCCCATGACCTTGCCCTCGTCCGCGTTGGGGTGGAAGCCGAGCCACCCCGTCACCGCCGTGTAGATCTCGCCCAGCGAGTGCGGGTTGCGGACCTCCCCCAACGGGCGCACCCGGCCCCCCCGCCCGTGCCCGAGCGTGGTCGAAAGGAAGTCGCCGCCCCGGTCGAGGGTGAGCACGGCCGCCTCCTCGAACGGGCTGGCCAGGAAGGCGCTGGCCGCGTGGGCCTCGTGGTGGCCGACGTTCACCACCTTGCCCCGGTACCCCCATCTGCGGAGGAACCCCCGCTGCTTGCGCGCCAGGTTGAGATCGACGTAGGCCTGGGCGCCCAGGCGCTTCGCCCCGAGCGGCATGCGCTTCAGCGCGTCGAGTGATCCCCGGGCGAAGTCCACGCCTGCCCTGTGGGCGAAGGCGACGGCGTCGATCTGGTCCATGCCGATGCCGGCCGTTCGGAGGCAGAACTCGACCGCGTTGTCGGGGAAGGCCTTGGTGTGCTTCTCTCTGTTGAACCGCTCCTCCTCGACGAAGGCCACCGGCCGGCCGTCCTGAAGGAGCGCGGCCGCCGTGTCGTGGGCGAAGCAATTGATCCCGAGGATGTTCACGGCTGGCTATGTTCCCCGACCCGGCCCGACCCAACAAGCCGAGCGCGCCGGCCGAGGCCGGCGCGACGCCGGACCGGCGCGCCGAATAACATGGTCACGCTGCCCATCTGCCGAGGAGGTTCATTCATGCCGGACGAGGTTGAGGCCACGATCGACGCGTTGCTGTCGGAGGACCGAGTCTTCGAGCCGCCGGAGGGATTCCGCAACCGCGCCCTGTGGACCGACCCCGCCGTCTACCAGCGGGCCGCCGCCGATCCCGACCGGTTCTGGGCCGAACAGGCCGAACGGATCGACTGGTATCGCAGGTGGGACCAGGTGATGGAATGGAACCCTCCCTGGGTCCAGTGGTTCACCGGGGGGAAGCTGAACGTGGCGTACAACTGCCTGGACCGGCACGTCGAGTCCGACGGCGGCGGCAAGGTCGCCTACTACTGGGAGGGCGAACCCGGGGACGAGCGGACCATCACCTACGCCGAGCTCCACGCGGAGGTGTGCCGCTTCGCCAACGGGCTGAAGTCGCTGGGGGTTCGAAAGGGCGACCGGGTCGCCATCTACCTGGGCATGATCCCGGAGCTCCCCGTGGCCATGCTGGCGTGCGCCCGCCTGGGGGCGGCGCACTCCGTGGTGTTCGGCGGGTTCTCCTCCGAGGCCCTGAAGGACCGGATCAACGACGCCGAGGCGAAGGTGCTCATCACGGCCGACGGCGCCTACCGGCGGGGGCAGGAGGTCGCGCTCAAGGCCAACGCCGAGGAGGCCCTGAAGGACTGCCCCACCATCGAGCACGTCGTCACGGTGAAGCGGACCGGGAGCGACCACCCCTTCGTCGACGGCAGGGACGTCTGGTACCACGACCTCGTCCAGAGCCAGTCGGAGGAATGTCCACCGGAGCCGATGGACGCCGAGGACATCCTCTACATCCTGTACACGAGCGGGACGACCGGGAAGCCGAAGGGGATCGTCCACACCACCGGGGGGTATCTCGTGGGCTGCGCCACGACGCACCGGTACATCTTCGACATCCACGCCGACGACGTGTACTGGTGCGCGGCCGACATCGGCTGGGTCACCGGCCACAGCTACATCGTGTACGGCCCCCTGGCGAACCACACCACGGGGGTCATGTACGAGGGCGCGCCCGACTGGCCGGATCGCGACCGCCTGTGGTCGATCGTGGAGAAGCGCCGGGTCAACATCCTGTACACGGCGCCCACCGCCATCCGTTCCTTCATGCGATGGGGCCCGGAGTACCCGGGGAAGCACGACCTGTCCTCGCTTCGGCTGCTGGGAACGGTGGGCGAGCCGATCAACCCCGAGGCGTGGGTGTGGTACTGGAAGTACATCGGGACCGAACGCTGCCCCATCGTGGACACGTGGTGGCAGACCGAGACCGGCAACATCCTGATCACCCCGCTGCCGGGCATCACGAAACTCAAGCCCGGTTCGGCCACCCGTCCGTTCCCAGGGATCGACGCCGACATCCTGGATGACCAGGGGAACCCGGTGCCGGCCGGCCAGGGCGGGTATCTGGTGATCAAGCGCCCCTATCCCGCGCAGTTCCGCACGATCTACAAGGATCCCGACCGCTACGTGCAGACCTACTTCGCCAAGTACGGGAACGAAACCTACCTTGCCGGCGACGGGGCCAAGCGGGACGAGGACGGCTACTTCTGGCTGCTGGGACGGATCGACGACGTGATGAACGTGGCGGGACACCGGATCTCGACCTACGAGGTCGAATCGGCGCTCGTCGACAACCCGAA
This sequence comes from Actinomycetota bacterium, assembly GCA_036395815.1. GTDB lineage: Bacteria > Actinomycetota > UBA4738 > UBA4738 > UBA4738 > DASWCX01. Next base: position 9,296 of record DASWCX010000011.1, read on the forward strand.
GGTGGCCGAGGCTGCCGTGGTTGCCAAGACGGACCCGGTGGTTGGCCAGGCCATCACGGCGTTCGTCACTCTGAAGGGCGATCAGCAGCCGAGCGACGAGGTGGCCGCCGAGCTGCGGGAGCACGTGGCGAAGGTGATCGGGAAGATCGCCCGGCCGCACCACATCATCTTCTCCGACGACCTGCCGAAGACCCGCTCCGGCAAGATCATGCGCCGGCTGCTCCGGGACGTGGCTGAGGGGCGCGAGCTGGGCGACGTCACCACGCTGGCAAACGTCGAGATCCTCCAGAAGATCAAGGAGACCGCCGCCAGCGGCGAGGAGGAGTAGCAGCCGCGGACCCGCGATCACGAGGGGGATGCCCCGCCCGCGTGTGGGTACAAAACGTCCGTGGCTTCTTCGAAGCGGATGGCCATCGCGCTCGCCGGCGGTCTGCTGCTCCTGCTGGCCGGCTGCTCGAACGGTTCGACCGGGACACCCCCCACCCCGAGCTCCACCGCGACGGCGGTCAGCCCGGTCCCCTCCAGCGCCGCCCTCGGCGCGCTGTGCGGCCACCTCGCCGACCTCGAGAACGCGCTTGCCGGCATGATCGCCGGGACCGTGGCTCCCTCCGCCGGGGTCCAGCAGGTCCAGGACCTCGTTCAGGGGCTCCAGGCCGACGCCCAGCAGCTCCAGCAAGAGGGACGGAACGACCTCGGCACGCTCGCCACCGACCTCTCCCA
>DASWCX010000012.1:0-7360 GCA_036395815.1 Actinomycetota bacterium
GAACAGCGGCATGAGCCGATAGCCTAGCGGGTGCATGCCGAACGAACCCGACCTGTCTCAGGGACGAGCTGCGGGCGGTGGCAGATCGGATCGCCGACCGGTGGGCGCAGGACCGAGGATGAGTCGATCGACCGAGAGGAGCGAACCTTGGACAAGCCGAGGCACGGCGGACACCTGATCGCGGAGGTCCTGCAGCGGGAGGGCGTGAGCAACCTGTTCACGCTTTCCGGCGGCCACATCGCGCCGATCTACGACGGCTGCGTCGACGCCGGCATCAGGATCGTGGACTTTCGCCACGAGCAGTCCGCCGCCCACGCCGCGGACGGGTGGGCCCGGGTCACCCTCCAGCCGGGGATCGCGGCCGTCACGGCCGGGCCGGGCGTCACCGACGCGGTCACCGGGATCGCCAACGCGATGTACGCGAACTCTCCGATCCTGGTGCTCTCCGGCAAGAACCCCATCTTCGAGTTCGGGATGGGATCCCTTCAGGAGATGGATCAGGTGAGGCTGGTCCGCAGCATCACGAAGTGGGCGGCCACCTGCCACGACGTCCGGCGACTCCAGGACTTCGTGGCCACGGCGATCCGCCACGCGATGAGCGGGCGGAGGGGGCCGGCCTTCCTGGACGTTCCCCTCGACGTCCAGTTCTCGCCGGCTCCCCAGGACGCCAAGGCGCCCGAACGGTACCGGACCGACGCCCGGCCCCAGGGCGACCCCGACCTGGTGAAGCAGGCGCAGCGCCTCCTCCAGGACGCCGAGCGCCCCATCGTGTTCGCCGGCGCCGGGGTCCGGTGGTCGAACGCCCACGAGGCGCTGGCCGAGCTTGCCCGCGCCACGAAGATCCCGGTGTTCCTGAACTCGCTGGGCAGAGGATGCCTGCCGCCCGATGACCCCCACTGCTTCTCCGCGGCCCGGAAGTTCGCCCTGGGGAAGGCCGATGTGGTGCTCGCGCTCGGCGTCGACTGGGACTTCCGCCTCGGCTTCGGGCAGCGAGGCTTCGCGGACGGGGCGAAGGTGGTCCAGGTGGACGTGGACGGTGTGCACGTCGGGCGCAACCGGCCGGTGGACGTCGGCATCGTCGGCGACCCCGGCCTGGTGATCGAGCAGCTCCTCGCGGCCGGGGTGGGGAACGTGGAGGAGCCCGGGTGGACCGGGGAGGTTCGCGGCGAGGAGGAGCGGCTGCTGAACGAGGTGAAGGCCGGCATGGAGTCCGACGCTGTGCCGATCCATCCGCTCCGATTCGCCAGGGAGATCAGGGACTTCCTGGATCGGGACGCCATCGTGGTGGGGGACGGCGGCGACATCGTGGGGATCGCCGCGTCGGTGATCCAGGCCCGGTATCCGGGTCACTGGCTCGACCCCGGTCCGTTCGGGACCCTGGGGGTCGGGCCCGGGTTCGCCCTGGCGGCCAAGCTCGCGAAGCCCGACAAGCAGGTGCTGATCGTCTACGGCGACGGATCCTTCGGGCTGAACGCCATGGAGTACGAGAGCGCCATCAGGCAGAACCTCCCGTTCGTGGGCATCATCGGCAACGACGGCGCGTGGGGCCAGATCAAGGTGGCCCAGGAGGCCCTGTACGGGCAGGGCAACGCGCCGGCCAGCGAGCTCGATCCCGAGGCGCCCTACCACCGCATGGTGGAGGGGCTGGGCGGCCACGGCGAGAAGGTCACCTCGCCGGATCAGATCGGGCCCGCGCTGGGCCGGGCTTTCGACTCCGGGGTCGCGTCCTGCGTCAACGTGATGGTCGATCCGACCCTCATGAAGCGCAGCTCGTACCTGGGCTAGGGCCGCCAGGGTCGATGGGTGGGCCTGTTGGTCACCGCTGTCCGCGGAAACGGTGTTGACAAGCCGATCACACAGGGAAACACTGCTCCTACCCACGACGTGGTCGTGGGGGAAGTCTCCGCAGGGGTCGCAGCGGGTGGGCCGCCCGAAGGGGGTGATGGGGTCCGGCGGGTGGGAGCTGGAGCTCTCGGGATCGGTGTGCGACCCTGGCGCTCTAAGCACGAAGGAGGCTTGAATTGAAGCGCAAGACGGCTTTGCTTGTATTGGTAGCAGCGGTTCCGCTCCTCGTGACCTCCATCGCCCGCGCCGGAGGCAGCCCTGGCTCAGGGGGCAACTCGAGCCTGCCGCGTCCTCCAGCCACCGTGAAAGACCCGCAGATCGGGTACATCTTCGGTCTGACCTTCAATGCCCCCACAGACACGTTTCAGTACACCGTCACGGGCGCCGGCCGGTACTTCGGCGTGAAAACGGAGGACTGTTGCCTGGAGGGCGACCACTGGGGCGTGACCATCGACTCGACCGACGCGGGCGGTACTGTTGGGCCAGTCGACACCAGCGTATCCGGATGCGGAACGGGAGACATCAGTGGCTATTCCGGACCCGCCGCTGCCTCGCTCAGCGCCGGGCAGACGTACGTGGTGATCGTCTCCTACTGCAGCGGCGTCGACGTCTTCCCCGCGGGGATGAACGTCCAGTTCAATTCGCCGAACGCGTTGACCATCAATCCGAGGTGACTCTGGATTCGCGCTCCGACTGACGGGGGGACGAGCGCCGGAGGTGGAAATGGCATCGGGCGGTGCGTGAGGCACCGCCCGATGTTCGTCCGTAAGGGGTCTCAGCCTTCACCGAGCCGGGCGCGGGCGGCGGCTTCGAACCTCCGCCGATCCACCACCACCCGAACGTGGGATCCCTCCGCCACCCGCCCCGCGCCGTCGATCACCACGAACGAGAACGACAGCCGGCGTCCTTCGACCCGCTCCAGCCTGACGGTGGCCCTGACCAGCCCACCCACCGGCGTCGGCGCAAGGTGATCCAGCGATACGGAGGAGCCGACCGAGGTCCGGTCCGGCCCCAGCCGGCCGTGCAGGGCCGCCACCGCTGCCCGCTCCACCAGGGCCAGCACCGCGGGCGTGGCGAGGACCGCCACGTCGCCCGAACCGACCGAGGCCGCCGTCGCGTCCTCGGCGACGGTCTCCTCGGTGATCCCCTCCAGCCCGGGTGCCACGTCGGCGCCAACCGGATCCGAACCGGAGGGCGGGGCCGATCCAGACGCCGGGTCCGAGCCCACGCCGATACGCTATTGATGTGAGGCGCATCGCTCAAGCCCCGGTCCAGTCCGCATGAAGGGACCGGCCGGGGTCCTCGCCCTGGTCCTGGCCGAGACGGCGGCCGGTGGCGCGGGGTTCCTCTTCCTCACGCCGCTGTGGACCGAGGTTCGGCGAGGGTTCTTCTACCTCACGGGGTCCGTGGTCCTGGCGCTGGCGCTCTCCGCCGCCGGCGCGGCGGGTGCCGGCTTCGATCCGGCCGTGGCCCGGGACGGGCGCCTGGGAACGTTTCTGGCCCTCGCCCTGGGGGGAGCGACCCTGCTGTGGCTCGCGCTCATGGTCTTCCGCCGGACCGGGTGGGCCAGGATCCTGGGCATCGCCACGGTGCCGCTGGCCCTGGCCATGCTCGTCGCGTTCGCCTACGCCACGCGGGAGGGGCTGGTCCTTTCGTTCTTCCAGCTTCTGGCCGGTGCGGTGTTCACCGGAGCCGTCCTGGACGGGCTCCTGCTCGGGCATTGGTATCTGACCGACCGAGGGCTCGGCCGGGGGCCGATCAACCGGATGGCCTGGCTCCTGATCGGTTCGGTGGTGCTGGAGGCCGGAGCCGTCCTGGCCGGCGGGGTGGGGTCGAACGGGCGGCCCGGCCCTTCGGCGGCCGGTTCGATCAGCCCACTCCTCACCGTGGCAGGCAACGCGACCTGGATCGCCTTCGGGATGGTCGCCTGCACCGGCCTCATCGCCGCGTTCATCCGGGCCACGCTGAAGGGCACCCGCCCGACGGCCGTGCAGTCGGCCACGGGGTTCTTCTACCTCGCGGTGATCACCGCCCTCACCGCGGAGCTGGCGGCGAAGGTTCGCTTCCTCCCGTGACGATCCAGCCGTGCTGATCGTCGCCATCATGGTGGCCGCTCCCCTGGGGGTGGTCGTGGGTTGGCGGTTGGTCGTCTCCGATCGGGCATCCATCTGGCCGGTCCTGAGCGTGGTCGCCGGCGGGGCCGGACTGGCCGCCCTGGCCACCGGCCAGGTCCCGCTCTCCGCCCGCGTACGCTGGCCGGCCGCCGCCGCGGTCGGGGTCGGCGCCGGGGCCGCCTTCTACCTGGCCACGGCGGCCTTCGTCCTGATCGTCCGGCGATGGCCCGCGTTCGACCGTCACGTGGCCGAGCTGTACGACCAGCGCCGGGGGCTCGGGTTGTGGCCGGCGCTCGCGCTCGCCTCGGGGGCCAGCGCGCCGGGTGAGGAGCTGTTCTGGCGAGGGCTGTTCGAATGGCGGCTGGCGCGCGCCGTTGGGTGGCCAGGGGCCACGGCGGCCACCTGGGGCGCATACGTGCTGGTCAACCTGGCCAGCCAGAACCTGCCGATCATCGCCGGCGCCATCGTGGGGGGAGCCGTCTGGGGCGGCCTGGCCCTGTGGACCCGCGGTGTTGTGGCCAGCCTGGCCTGCCACATCGTGTGGACCGGGCTCATGCTGGCCCGGCCGCCCGGCGGGGCGGTTGCGAGGGACCGCGCGGTCGCGGACCGGGTTCGATCCGGCGAGGCCGGCTCGGAGAGCGCAGGGCCGTGAGGCGCGTCCCGGGTCCGGCCGAGCGGATCATCGAACGCGGCGGGCTCTGCTACCTGGCGGTTCGGACCCCCGGGGGACCGCACCTCACGCCCCTGGTCCATGTCTACGACGCGGGCCGGCTCTGGGTGACCACGTCCAGGGGGTCGGTCAAGGCCCGGGCGTGGCGGCGGGATCCAGAGGTGGCGGGGCTGGTGATCGATGGCGAGTCCGCCGCGACCTTCCGCGGCCGCGTCACCACCTACGACGCGTTCGACCCCCTCTCATGGCCGAGCGCCGTCCTGGCCGGTCCCCGCCTGGTCGAAGCCGCGGCGCGGTTCTCCGTCAAGAACGCCCGATTCTTCGCCGGCTACGCGGTCGACGCGGGGAAGGTGCCGCTGGCGTGGACGCCCCCCGGCCGGGTGTTCGCCGCTGTTCGACCGGCCGCCGGCCGCGTGCTGGCCGGCGCCGATCCGGCGGGCGGTCCTTCGTGGGGCGAATGGCCCACCGGCGCTCGCTATCGAGGGGCCTTCGCCCCGCTGACTCGCCGGCGGCGGCTCGACCTGGCCGTTCCCCCCGACGTACGCGGGATCGTTGGGACCTCGGGGACCGGGGCGCTCGCCGTCGAGGGCGCTGGTGGCCTCACCGTGCTGCCGGTAGCGTGGCGGCGGTCCGGTCGCGAGGGCGCGTACGAGGCCATGGTCTCCGCGGCCTGGATCGAGCTGGCCGGGGCCGGCCCCGAAGCCCCGGCGGCGTTGACGGTGGACCGCGCCTCGAGCTGGCGGGCCGCCGACATGGCCGGGATGCTGCTCCAGGGAACCGCGTCCCTCTTCTCTCCCCAGGCCGGGGGCCGGGGACGGCGAGCGCTGCTGGAGCGGCTCGGCGGTCGAGAGGATCTGGTCCTGCTCCGGATCCGGCCACGTCGCGCCGTCTGGTGGAAGGGATGGACCTCCGGCACGGTGACCGCCGGCGGACGGGCGCCGCGAGCCCGAGGTAGGGTGGCCTGGTGAGCGTCCTGGAGACCGAGACGGAGGTCGACGCCCCACCCGACCTGGTGTGGCGGGTGGTGGCCGATCCCCGGAACCTCCCTCGCTGGGACCGTCACATCGTGAAGGTCACCGGGGTCCCGCGGGACGGCCTCCGCCGAGGATCGACCTACGTCAGCGAGATGATGTTCATGGGGGCGCACGCCACGGTCCGGGCGGAGGTGCAGGACATCGAGCCGCCCCGGTATTCGAAGGTCCGGCTGACCGGGTTGATGGACGCCACAGTGGAGACGTGGCTGGAACCGGACGGCTCGGAACGGACCGTCCTCAGGCATCGCATCGACTACCGGTTCAGGGGCGGACCGATCGGAGACATCGCCGCCCGCGCGGTGCGCATGCTCGGCGCCCGGCGCCTCCTGAGCCGGGGGGTCATGGCCCAGAAGCGCCAGGCCGAATCCTCCGGGCGAGCCTCCGGCTCGCCCTCAGGCTGAGCCGGGGCGGCGCGGCGGCCACCCCACGTCGATCAGGACCTTCGCGAACTCCTTGCCCGCGTCGAGCAGCCCCTCGCGCAGATAGAAGGCGTGGGCCCTGGATCGCCAGTGCGCGGACTCGAGCGAGAGGACGAACGCGCCCCGGGCCCGGGCCGCCTCCTCGGCCTTCGCCAGCAACGCCGCCCCAGCTCCCCGGCTCCGGGCCGACTCCCGAACGATCAGGTCGGGCACCCAGGCCTGCGGCGCCGTGAAGTTCAGCCGCGGCACCAGGTGCAGGTCGATGAAGCCGATCACCTGGCCGTCGATCTCGGCCACGAACCCGAGCCGGTCTGGACCCTCCAGCCAGGCGACGTAGCGCTGCCGGTGACGGTCCTCCTCGGGCGTTCCCAGGACCTTGGGGCGGTTCAGCTCCTCCAGGAGCCCGGCCACCGCCTCGAAGTCGCCAGGCAAGGCCTCCCTCACGGTGACGGTCACGGGCGCTTCTGTTCGTCCTTACGCCGCCGTCCGGCGCGGACCTGCTTCCCGGGCTTCCCGATCAGGAAGCCGGCGATCCCCCCCAGCACGGCGCACGCGAACATCACCCAGATGAGCCTGGGATGCCGCGTGACGAACACGAAGTTCACCTTGACCGGCTGGGAGTTGGCGATGACGAAGATGACCAGGATGACCACGATGGCCAGGACCGCAAGCGTCTTGGCCACCCGGGCCTCGCGGACCCGGCGGAGCGCGGCGAGTTGCTCCTGCTCCGACAGGGGCCTATCGGATTCGAGTTGGCCCTGGCCGGGGGCGGCCTCTTCGCGCGGCCGGTCGTGGTCCTCTCGCATGGGCTCCTCCTCCCGTTGCCGTGCTCGGCCAGCATAGCTCCGCCCCGACGCCGGTCTCGGAGGGTAGGCTGAACGGCTCGTGGCACGGCATTCGGTTCGATCGGGGTCTCGGGATGCGGCCCGGGTCCGCGTGTCCATCATGGCCGGAGTGGCCGCGCTCTTCCTCGCCCTGCTCACGGCGGGTGGACGGGGCCGGGGCCTCGACCACCGGCTGTACCGAAGGCTGAACCGAGCGAGAGGCCCTCGGTCCGACCGTTTCTTCTGGACCGTCACCGAGCTGGGATCGATCTGGGCGTCTGCCGGCGCGGCCGCGGTGCTGGCGGTGCGCGGTCGGCGGCGCGAGGGGATCGACGCGCTGGGGGCCGCCGGGGCCATGTGGGTCCTCGGCCAGCTGGCGAAGCGGGCCGTCGACCGGCCTCGTCCGTATCTCGCCATGCGAGACGTCCGCCTGTTGATCGATCGCCCACAGGGC
>DASWCX010000013.1:0-3231 GCA_036395815.1 Actinomycetota bacterium
GACCGGCCAACTCGACATGTGGCGGAACCGGGAGGCGTTCCGGCCAAACTATCTCGAGCTCGCCGATCGACTGTTCGCCTCGGGCGAGGCGCCACCCCTGATCGTGGCGTTCGTCGACTGCTGGACCTCGCTCGGTGGCAGCCAGTTCCTGAACTCGCCCGCCACCGGGCGGTACCACGACTACCTGTGCGACGAGGCCGTGTCCTTCGTCGATGCCCGGTACCGGACCGAGCCCCGGCGGGAGAAGCGCGGGATCCAGGGGAAGTCGAGCGGCGGCTACGGCGCCATGGTCACGCCGCTCCTGCGTCCCGACCTGTTCGGCGGCCTCGCCACCCACGCGGGCGACGCCATGTTCGAGGCGTGCTACCTGCCCGAGTTCAGGCAGAGCGTGCGGGCCCTCCGCGACGAGTACGACGGCTCGTTCGAGGCGTTCTGGGCCGACGTCCGGTCGCGTCCTTTCGGGACAAAGGAGTCCGACGGAGTGCTGATGAACGACTGGTGCATGGCGGCCTGCTACTCGGCCGACGACGACGGGACAGTGCGACTCCCGTTCGACGCCGGCACCGGGAAGCTCGTCGACGAGGTGTGGCAGCGCTGGCTGGAGAAGGATCCCGTGCGCATGGTGCCGGTGCACGCCGACGCCCTTCGCTCGATGTCGGCCATCTGGCTGGACGGCGGGAAGAAGGACGAGTGGTATCTCGACGTGGGCGCGGTGGCCGTGTCCGAGGAGCTGAAGTCGATCGGGGTCCAGCACACGCTGGAACTGTTCGACGCGGGCCACATGTCGATCGGCTACCGCTATCCGAGGAGCCTTGCCTTCCTGGCCAGGGCCCTATCGTCGGATTGACCGGACGGGGTGGAGGCCTGACCGAAGCCCGGGCCTCAGGCCCCGGTGCTTTGGTCCACGGTCCCCTTCAGCACGAGGCGCCCGGACGCGTCACGAACCAGCACGGTGGTGAACCCGGTAAGGTCGGTGTTCCTGAACTGGCGGAACGTTTGCCCGCCCCCGTCGGCGTCCAGCTCCGCGATGGTGCCTCCCTGAAGCACCCGGCCCCCGGCGTCCTTCAACGTGACGCGGTACGGGGCGAGGGACGGATCCCTGGGGAGCCCGCTCACGATCACCACCACGAAGTCCAGCCTGGTCGGCGAGACGAGCTGCAGGACCGCTCCCCCGCCCCGCTTGATGACGGGCGTGGGAGCCAGCTGGCCGAGATGGGTCTCGTCGGCCCTGGCCTGGAAGGGCAATGTGTCGAGGACCCTCTGGAACTGATCGAGCGCCTGCGACCGGTCCTGTTCGGCCTGCGCCGCGCGCTCGGCGAACCGCTGGGCGCGCCCGGCCATCACCGCCCCCCACCCCAGGCTCGCCACGGCGATCGCCGCCGCGATGACGGCGGCGATCGCCGTCCGCGTCCGCCGCCCGGTCCGCGGTCGAGCCGCCGCTCTCCCGACGCCGGCCACGACCCGATCCTCCAGGCCAGGCGGAAGCGGTGCGGGGGCCAGGGCGAACGCGAAGGTCGCCGCAGCCTGGCCCAGCTCGGCCGCCTCCTTCCGGCATCCGGCGCACCACTGGAGGTGCCGCTCCAACGCGTCCTGCTCCCGCGAGGGCAGAACGCCCACCGCGAGCTCGGGCAGCTGATCCCGGACGGCGATGCAGTTCACAGCCGGCCCTTGTCCTGGTTGGCCCGGCGAACCTTGATCAGTGCGGTCCTCAGGCGGGTCTTGACCGTTCCCAGGGGGATCCCGTCGGCCTGGGCGATCTCCCTGGCGGTAAGGCCCCCGAAGTAGGCCCGCACGAGGAGCTTGCGCTCGCCGTCGGAGAGGGTCTGCAGGGCTCGGACGGCGGCGTCACGCTCCAGGAGCGGATCCTCGTCCCCGGCCGTCGCCACCTCCGGAACCTCGTCCACCAGCACGAGCGTGGGTCGGCTGACGCCGGTCTCGCGGCGAAGCCGGTCCACGGCCAGGTTGTGGGCGATCGTCATCAGCCAGGTGGACAGCCTGCCCCGGGTGGCGTCGAACCGGGCCGCCTTTCGCCAGGCCGTGAGGAACACGTCTTGCGTCAACTCCTCCGCAGCCTCGGAGCTGCCCAGCAGCCGGAGCCCGAGCGTGAAGATCGGCCGGGCGAACCGTGCGTACAGGGCCCGGACGGCGTCTTCGTTCCCGGCGAGCAATCCTTCCACGAGCTGCTGTTCCTCCCGCGCGAGCAGCGGCCCATCGGTGTGGCCGTTCACGCCGGCCTTCTCCTTCCGGTATACGGGCGCGGGCTCAGTCGGAGCTTGCGACTCCGGTTGCTCCATTATGCCCACTCCGCCGGGCACGAAAGCCTCGAATGCCCCGGACCATGGACCGCCCCCGCCGCGAACGGACCCCTGACCTTCGGACGTCCCCCGGGCCTGCCAGGTTCGACGAACCCCACGCGTCGTGGCCCGAGTGGCATGATGACTGATGGCATGCGCACCTTCGCCCGCGCCGTGCTCCTGGGGGCGGCAACGCTGGCCGCGACCGCCTGCCTCGCCACGTCGACCTCGGCGCAGGCCGACCGTCCGGTTGTGGTGGAGCTCGGCCTCAGGGGTGTCGTGGATCCCTTCACGGCCAACTACATCGCCGGAGGCATCGCCCGGGCCGAGGCGGAGGGCGCGGACGCCGTGCTCCTCACGATCGACACGCCCGGAGGGCTCGACTCCTCGATGCGCCAGATCATCCAGGCCATCCTGAACTCGGACGTGCCGGTCGTGTGCTATGTCTCCCCCGAGGGGGCCCGGGCCGCATCGGCCGGAACGTTCATCATGATGGGCTGCCCGGTGGCCGCGATGGCCCCAGGAACGAACATCGGGGCCGCCCACCCGGTCGGCGTGGCCGGCGCGATCGAGCAGAAGAAGGTGACGAACGACGCCGTCGCCTACATCCAGAGCCTGGCCAACCGCAACGGCCGCAACGCGGAGTGGGCCAAGCAGGCGGTCGTGGATGCGGTCAGCATCCCGGCCGAGGAGGCCCTGCAGAAGAATGTGATCGACCTCATCGCCCCGAGCGTCTCCGCGCTGCTGTCCGAGGTCGACGGGCGGACCGTGGAGGTCGCCGCGGGCAGGACCGCCACGCTCCGGACCGCGGGTGCGTCCATCGAGACGGAGAGCATGGGCATCGGCGCGCGGATCCTGCACGCGCTCCTCTCACCGGACTTCGCCTTCATCTTCTTCTACCTGGGGCTGGGATTGATCGTCGTCGAGCTGCTCCACC
>DASWCX010000014.1:0-1710 GCA_036395815.1 Actinomycetota bacterium
TGCCGCGAGGGTCTCGCGAGTACATCTCGCCGGTGACCGGGTCCCGGACGAAGCAGTGAAGGACGAGGGTCGAGACCTTGAGGAAGGGATCGATGTATGCCGCGCCGGCGTCCGGGACCAGGAGCATGTCGGACTCCTGGATCTCCTGGTAGCCGCGGATCGAGCTGCCGTCGAACCCGTAGCCGTCTTCGAAGCCCTGCTCGGTGAGCTCCGCCATCGGCACCGAGAAGTGCTGCATGAGCCCCGGCAGGTCGCAGAATCGAAAGTCGACGATCTGCACGCCAGCATCCTTGGCGAGCGCCAGGACCTCCCTGGGCGTGCTTGCTCTGGTGGACCTCTCCGCCATGCGATGCCCTCCCTCTGGTCGTGTTGGGAACGCGGGGAGCCTAGCGACCGCCGATTCCGCGCAAGTTTCGGGTGGGTTAATTCCTTGTTACGTCTGGATTCGACGAGCCAATTCGATGAGCCGACTTGTTCGCTTTTGACTGGTTAGCCCACAGCCGCGAGGGCCGGTTCCGCCTCAACCGTTTGCGGAGGAGCGGGGCCAGCTCGGTACAGAGTGCCGCCGGGGCGGAACCACCGCGCGGCGCCGTCCTCATCCCGGGTCACCGCCCAGCCGTACTCGTGCACCAACTTGTGGTGGAACGTGCACACGAGGAGGAGGTTGTTCAGGTCCGTGCGGCCACCGTGCTCCCACCACTTGATGTGATGGGCCTGGGTGAACCGGCGGGTCCCACATCCGGGGAACCGGCACTCGGAGTCGCGGTACCGGAGTTGGCGCATCATCGAGGCGGAAGGCTCCCTGGAGGTCCGCCCCAGACCGAGCGGGTTGCCGCCCCGGTCCTCGATCACCGCCTGCACGCGGGCCGTGCACAGCAGCCGGCGGACCGTCTGTGGGTGGGCCACCCCCCCACCTTCGATCTCGCATCCCTGTTCCCCTGAGACCAAGGCGTCCAGCGCGGCGTAGACGATGACCGTGGCCCGGTCCGGATCGTGGTCGGCGGCGGTGGCCGAGGAGCACAGGGCCACCAGGGCGTCGGCCCGCCGGGCCGAGGCGTGGGAGGGATCCTCCTCCCCCGGCATGACCGGGGTCTGGCCTGCCTGGCGTTCGATGGCCCGGGCCACCGCGGCCCCCTCCGAGGCGGGAAGCTCGGCTTCCAGGCCGAACCGGCGGCCCTGATCGCAGTACCACCAGGACAGGGAGCGGGCCCGGTCCGCCTCGCGGACCTCATCCACCGAAGGGCGGTGGGCGAGATCGGCTCGGCGCCGGACGGCGGACACCGAGACCCCTTGGGCCCACCGCAGGAGCGCGGATTCAGTGTCCGCGGTGGCGAACCGGGCGAGCTCGACCACCTTGTCGATCCCCAGCTCCCCCGAGGCGAAGGCATCGGCCAGGCGGGGAAGGCGGCGTAGGGCGTGGGCCGCCCCCACCCACCGATGGGCCTTCCACCAGGAGATCCCGTAGCGGATCGACAGCCAGTGGGGGAGGTCCCGGCACCCGGAGTCTCGCCAGGCTTGCCGCCGGTCGGCTTCGACGATGAACTCGAAGAACTCCCGCTGCAAGCCGGCGATGCTGGCATGGAGCCCGTCCAGCTTCGCGATCAGTTCGTGGTTGGTCCGGTAGCCGTGCATGACGCCCAAGGTATCGAACGAGCGTTCGATTGTCAGTGAAGTTCGTCACAACCGGGCCAAATTCTCTTCGGAATTGGT
>DASWCX010000015.1:0-1995 GCA_036395815.1 Actinomycetota bacterium
CACCTGCATTCGGCCGGCCGACATCGAGGCCCGGCTCAGTCCCTCGGCGACCTCCGAGGGATCGAGCCCCAGGAACCACCCCACCGCCGCCGCCGCCAGCGCGTTCGGCACCATGTGCTCGCCGGGGACGGGCAGGACCACGTCGGAGGCCCCGCCCGGCGTGGCCAGGCGGAACCGGGCCAGGCCGGAGCGGCGGTCCACGACCACTTGTTCGGCCCGAACGTCCGCAGGAGATCGCAGGCCGTACAGCACCGGCCGGGCCGGGGTCCGCGAGGCGTAGGACCTGACCACGGCGTCGTCCGCGTTCAGGACGGCCGCCCCGTCCTCGGGCAGGGCCTCGGGAAGCTCCGCCTTGGCCGCTCGCAGCACCTCGGGCGAGCCGAACAGCTCCATGTGGGCCAGTCCCACGTTGGTCACCACCCCGATCCGAGGCCGGGAAACCTCGCATAGCAGGCGGATGTGCCCGGGGCCGCGGGCCCCCATCTCGCACACCACCGCCTCGGTGTCCGGCCCGGCCGAGAGGATCGTCAGCGGAAGCCCGACCTCGTTGTTGAACGACGCCGGGCTCGCCACGACCCGCAACCGGCGGGACAGGACCGCCGCGGTGAAGTCCTTCGTGCACGTCTTCCCGGTGGAGCCGGTGATGCCGACGACGGTGGCATCGAGGCCGTCACGCTCGTCCCGGGCCAGCTCCAGGAGGGCCCGCCCCGGGTCGGGCACGTCGATCAGGCGGGATCGGTCCGCGTCCAGGGGGCGGTCCCGCTCCACCAGCGCCCCCGCCGCCCCGGCCTCCAGCGCCATGTGCACGAAGGCATGCCCGTCCCCGTGCTCCCCGGCCAGGGCGACGAACAGGTCGCCGGGCGCGACGCGGCGGCTATCGATGGTGACCCCGCCGGCCACCGCCGTCGCGCCCGATCCCCGCAGGGTCCCGCCCACAGCGGCCGCGACCTCGGCGAGCGTCCTTGGCCTCACCGGCCGGCCTCCCGGAGCGCGGCCAGCTCCTCGGCCGCCACCACCCGGTCGTCGAACGGGATGGTGACCTCGGCGAACTCCTGCCCCGTCTCGTGCCCCTTCCCGGCGATCACCACCACGTCCCCCGGGCGGGCCTCCGCGAGGGCCAGCCGGATGGCCGCCCTCCGGTCCGGCTCCACCACGAACCGGCCGCCGCCCCGCTCGGCTCCGGGAACGATCTGGGCGATGATGTCGTCGGGGTCCTCGGACCGGGGGTTGTCGCTGGTGACCAGCGCCAGGTCGGCCATCCGGGTGGCCGCCTCCCCCATCAAGGGGCGCTTGCCCCGGTCCCGGTCGCCGCCGCACCCGAACACCACCAGGACCCGCCCCGGGGTCAGCTTGCGGGCTGCCCCCAGCACGTTGTCGATGCCGTCGGGCGTGTGCGCGTAGTCGACCAGGACGGTGAACGGCTGGCCCGCCTCGACCGGCTCCAGCCGGCCGGGCACCCCCTCGAGCGCTCCGATCCCTTCGACGACGGCACCCTCCTCGATCCCCAGGAGGCGCGCGGCGGCCAGCGCCCCCAGGCAGTTGTACACGTTGAAGTGGCCTCGCAGGGGCGAGCGAACCGCAAGCCCCCGGGCCCGGAACGACAGGCCTTCGGGGGTGACCTCCACGGCCTCGGCCCGCACGTCGACGTCCGGCCCCAGGCCGAAGGTGACCACGGGGACGTCGCCCGACGCCGCCAGCGCCCGCCCTTCGGGCGTGTCCCCGTTCACCACGCCCCGTTCGGAGAGGGCGGGGGTGAACAGCCTGGCCTTGGCGGCGAAGTACTCCTCCATGGAGCCGTGATAGTCGAGGTGATCCTGCGACAGGTTCGTGAACACGGCGCAGGCGAACCGGCACCCGTCGACCCGGTGCTGGTGCAAACCGTGCGACGACACCTCCATGGCCACGGCCCCGATGCCGTCACCGGCCATCCGCCGCAGCAACCGCTGAAGGTCCGGAGCCTCGGGGGTGGTCCGGTCGAACGGGAACGGCGCGCCG
>DASWCX010000016.1:0-3242 GCA_036395815.1 Actinomycetota bacterium
TCACGAAGTCCTGCCGCTCCAGAGACTGGAACGATCTGCTGGCTCCTCCCGGCATCGTGCGAAGCTCAAGTCGATGCCGGCCGTTCTTCGCCTGGAGGTTCGCCACCAACCGGGAGAGCTTTCCCACCTTCACCGTGCCCGCTTCCAGCAGGAGGAGGTCGCTCATCCCGTTCAGTACCCGAAGCCCGTCGTAGACCGGGGTTCCCTTCCGCCAACCCCGCACGGCCCAATAGGCCTGGCGGATCAGCGCCCCGGCCCACGGGATCCTCTTGACCCAGCGCTTCATCCGCTTCACGGGGGGCTTCTGGCTCCGGGTTATGGACCGTGGTTTCAGCATCATCAGCACGGCGGCCCTGGCCTCCGGCACGCCCGGCAGGGCCAGAAGGGCGGTTCGAGCGCCGCCGCAGTTGGCGGCCATGCCGAACTGCGTCGCGCCGGTGGCCCGGAGGGCGAACCGGGCGACGGTGACACTGTCCTCGACCGGCAGCGCCTTGAAGCTGTACCGGGCCTGCCCGGTGCTCTCGCCGATCCCCCTCCATTCCATCCGGACCGAGGCGATGCCGCGCTCGGCCAGGCTGCGGGCGACCTTGGTGTACATGCCGTACCGCTGGCTTCGGGGCGCCCCCCCTCCGCCGGGAAGCATCAACACCAGCCCTCGCGGCGTTCCCTCGGGCACCGCGATGACGGCCGCGATCCGCTCCTCCCCGGAGGGGACGAACACCGGGTACTCCCTGGTCACGCCTCCACCCCTGCGGCTGCCCCCGCCGTGAGCCACAGGAGCGTCCGTTCGACCAGCGAGTGGTTCACGCCCTCCAGGATGTCGCCCAGGACATCCTTGGCCACCGGACGGAAGTGCTCGTAACCGAAGTTCGGTGCCGCCACATGGCTGATCACGTCCAGCTCAGCTTCGGCACCGCGGCTTCGGAGCTTCTCGATCAGGTGGACCAGGCTCGGCGAGGGGGTCCGCCGGCGGGTCACCTGGAACACGAGGGCCCGCCCGGAGAAGCGTCCCACCTCCTTCAGCAGGTCCACCTGGCGCAGCTCGTCGAACACGTCTCGATGAAGGGCCCAGCCCTTGATGTTGACCATTCCGGTGGTGGCCATCTCCGCCTTCAGCTGGTCCGCCGTGACCGCTCGGTTCGGGTCCTCGCCCAGCATCTCGGTGATGACCCGCGACCGAAGCACTTCGGCAGCATACTTGGCGCCGCTCACGATGGGATGGATCAAGACCAGGCCGGACGCTCCGATCCGGTCGGCAGCAAGGGCGGCGACCGTCCCTCCGAGCCGCGCGCCGATGAGGCCGACCCGGTCCACCTGCGCCATCGCGGGGAATTGCTCCAGGACGTCCAGGGTGTCGCGGAGGTGGGTCGACGGCCGGGGCGGCACGGAGTAGTCCCAACTGTCCCCGTAGCCCTGGCAATGGAACCGCAGCGTCGGGAATCCCGCCCGGGCCAGCCCTCGAGCCATCGCCACGTCGGTCAGGTGGAGATCGACCTGCTCCGACCCGAACGAGTGGCAGATCACCCATCCGAGCCTCTGAGGGACGCCGAGCGGTGAAGCAATCACCCCCAACGTGTCGGCCGGGCCTGCCAGCAGGCGAACGAATCGCTCGGAGATGCCCAACCTGCTGTCTCGATACGACGAGTGGCCCTCGAGCAGCGCTTCATCAACAGACATTTCCGCGCCCCGATCGATCGGCTGGTCTACGAGTGGTCGATGGCAGACGGCAACACCATCTCGCGGAGTATAGAAAGGGCTCCCAACGCCTGTCAAAGACGGGAGGGGAGAACAGACAGCGAACCCGAAACGCCGCAGGTAGGATGAAAGTCGCCGCGTCCTCCCCTCCGGCGGCTCTGACTGCCGATCTGGCGCTAGCTCCCGAAGATCGAGGGGTAGTACTTCGAGAGAAAAACGGCAGGCCCAGGGCGGCCAACGAGCTTCTCTAGCAGGGTGGGACCGAACCCCTGGCCCGTCACGGTGATCTTGGTGGTGGGAGGTCCGACGGTCGGAGACAGGCGGATCCGGGCACCGGATGCGGCCGGGGCAGCGGCGGCCAGGGCGAGGAGAAGGAATGACGTCAGGGCCGCCAGGGCTGGACCGCGGCCCTTTGACGTTCGGACCGGTGCCGCCATCGGTCCGATCACGGTGGCAGGTGAGAGGAGATGAACGCCGCGGTGTCGGCCAGCACGGTGCCGCCCGGGGGATCGCCCTCGCAGGGAAGCCCCTCGTACTCGGTGGCGTGCTTGGGGGTGTCGACGATGCACAGGTCCAAGTCGGCGGGGAACCAACCCAGTGTCCCGAGCCGGGTATCGAAGTCGTACGGCTCGGTGACGGCCACGGTTTCCGCACTCTACGCCGGGAGATGGAACGCGTAGAGGTGGTCGTCGAACGAGCCCGCGTAGACCCAGCCGTTTGCCACCACCGGGCCCCCGCCGATCAGGTTTCCAGTCGTGTAGCTCCACAGGACCTGGCCGGATCGGGCGTCGATGGCCCGCAGGACGTGGTCGTTCGACCCGATGTAGACCACCCCGTTGGCCACGGCGGGCGAGGCCAGGCTCAATCCATCGCCTGTGGGCGCCATCCACTTGAGCGCCCCGGTGGCGGCGTCGAAGGCGTACACGTTGTGGTCGTCCGAGCCGACGAACACCATGCCATAGGCCACGGCCGGGGACGACTCCACGGCCCCCCCGGTGGTGGCGGTCCACACCGGGGAGCAGATGGACTGGCCGCAGCCAGCGGCGGGAAAGGCGTACAGCTTGTCGTCGTCCGAGCCCACGTAGACCAGGCCGTGGGCCACGGCGGGGGAGGACTCGTTGGTGTAGCCCCCCAAGTGAGCGGTCCACAGCACCGCCCCGGTGGAGGCGTCCAGAGCCCAGAACCCGTTGTGGTCGGAAGCCACGTAGACCACCCCGCCGGCCACGGCCGGGGCGGGAAAGACGGGGTCGAGGGGGGCGCTCCACCGCACGGCCCCGGTGGAGGCGTCCAGGGCGTACAGGAAGCCGGTGTTCATCCCCACGTACACCACCCCCCCGGCCACCGTGAGGTCGCTAGGGAATCCCCCCACTTGGGACGTCCACCGCTGGGCCCCGGTGGCGGCGTCGAGGGCGTAGATGGCCCCATTGTGGTCCGTCCCGAAGAAGACCCGGCCTCGCCACACCGCCGGTGCGGCGATGAACTCGGCCTGAGGATCGCTCCACTTCCAGACCCCCGCCCCACTGGTGGCCCGCACCGCGTACACGGCG
>DASWCX010000017.1:0-2538 GCA_036395815.1 Actinomycetota bacterium
GACCGTGGCGAAGTCCCTGCGGACATTAGGGTCGCGGGCCGGCGGGGTGATCTGCTTCAGGATGGTCCCGGTGCTCGGATCGATCTCGACGTAGGCGCCCGGGGACCAGTTGTTCACCCAGAAGTGCCCGCCGGCGAAGACCGGGTAGGCGGTCACCGCCAGCTCCGCGGGAGTGAGGAACCCGGTCTGCTTCCCGGTCCTCAGGTCGAGCAGCACCACTCCCGGACGGAACTCAGTAGGTGGCCCCCCCCTCCCTCCACGGACGGCCGGAACGACAACGGCGAGGAGCACGAGGACGAGAGCGAGCGCCGCGCCTCCGATGGCCGCCGTCCATCCGCGGGGGGGCCATCGGCGGCGCCGTCCGTCCCCGGAAGCGGCCCGCCCAGATGGTGGCGAAACCACCGGAGGCGCGACCGTGATCGAGGAAAGACCCCTATCGGGCTGCGGGGCCGGGGGCGAAGAAAGGCCGCCGGTCGACCGCCCGGCCGCTGCCGGGTCCCTGGCGAGCTCCAGGGAGGGGTCCTGCTGGAGGATCCGCTGATGGAGCTGCTGCAGCGGCGGACCGGGATCCACGCCGAGTTCCTCGCCGAGGATCCGCCGGGCCCGGTCGAACGCCAGCAGGGCGTCTCCCTGCCGGCCCGCCCGATACAGGGCGAGCATGAGCAGGGCCCAGAACCGCTCCCGAAACGGGAACCGGGCAACCAGCGACTCCAGCTCGCCCACC
The DNA here is from genome assembly GCA_036395815.1 of Actinomycetota bacterium. Lineage (GTDB taxonomy): Bacteria > Actinomycetota > UBA4738 > UBA4738 > UBA4738 > DASWCX01. Next base: position 725 of record DASWCX010000017.1, read on the forward strand.
ACCTCGAGGTGGCGACCGATCTCCAGGTCGGCATCCAGCCGGAGCTCGAGCGCACCCAGGCGGAGTTCCTCCAGCCGTCCGACCTCGGCCTGGGCGAAGGGGACGTGGGCCAGGTCCTCGAGCGGGGCCCCCTTGAACAGCGAGAGCGCCTCGCGGAGGTCCTCTCCTCCGGCCGGCCAGTCCCGGGAGGCGAGCGCCGACCTCGCCCGGTCGAGCAGGGTGTCGAATCGCTGCAAGTCGAGCTCGCCGTCTTCGACCCGCAGTAGATATCCGGGTGGCCGGGTGACCAAGCGCGGGCCGCGGGCGTCGGTCCGGAGGACCTTGCGCAGACGCGACACGTAGGTGTCGAGGGTGGGCCTGGCGCTGACCGGGGGCGTCTCACCCCAGATCCCCCCGATAAGGCGGTCGCGGGATACCGCCATGTTCCGGTGGAGCAGCAGCATGGCCAGCGCCGCCCGTTGCTTCTCCCCGCCGAGCGGCAGGACGCGATCCCCCTCCAGGACCTCCAACGGCCCCAGAAGCCGAAACTCCAACACATCCCCCTGACCTGTACCCAACCCGCAACCTAGCACCGGACCTCGCCTCCGGGAAGGGCGACTGCCTGGGCGTTCAGCCCGGTGCGAGGCTAATGCAAGGTTTCTGCGAGACCGAGGCAGCAGTCTCTCGCCCGAACGCGCCTCCCGGAGTTTCCCAGGAGAGGCAGCCGGTCAGAGGAGGAGATCATGCAGCTGAGGCGATCATCGATCATCCGGGGGTTCCTCCTGGTGGCGGCCATGTCGCTGGTACTCGCGGCGTGTGGGGGAAGCGGCGGGACGACCGGCCAGGTGGCTTCACGGGCGCCGGCCACCTCGCCGGCAACCTCCGCGGACCCACTCGAGGGTGACTGGCGGACCGAGTTCACGTGTCAGGCGTCGCTGCGAGCACTCAGACACCGTCTATCCGACAGGAAGGTCCTCAAAGGGGTGGGAAGCTGGAAAGAACTCATGGGTGAGTGGGGCGGGGAGCCCACCAATGACGATCCGTGCCAGGGAGCGACGGGAACCGCCGCGTTCGTGGCCCGGTTCGCGGACGGGAACCTCACCCTGTGCGAGGTCAAGACCGGAGGATGCGAGGTCCACGCGACTTACGAGCTGGTCGGCGACCACTCGTTCACCCTGAACGACCCGGATGGGAACCTATGCCCCTGCACTCAGCCGTGGCAGTTCGAGATCGTCGGGGACCGGCTGACGATCCAGGTGGAGCCAGCGGACCCATATACCGTCCACACCTGGGAAGCCGCTCCCTGGACTCGGGAGAGCTGAGATGCGGTCGCGTGCGTTGGCCGCCGGAGCCGTGGTGCTCGCCATCACCACGGCCTGCACGGGGAGAGGATCGACCGAGCCACCGCCCGGGGGGTCGTCGAAGGCGACCTTCGCCCCGAGCGCCGCCGCCGCGAAGTGTCCAGACGACATCGAATCCTCGGTCCTGGGACCGCACGCGTGCGGGTATCTGACCGTTCTCGAGGACCGGACCCGTCCCCATGGCCCGAAGATCAGGCTCTTCTACCTCCGCGTGCAGCCTGAGGGCGGCCCGACCGAACCGGAGCCCATCACGTCAGTGGGGCAGGAGATCGGCCAGCCTCCCGATTATGGAAGCAACGCGGGCATTGCGGCGAGTTCGGGCCGCGAGCTGATCCTGCTCGACCAGCGCGGCGTGGGGCACTCGAAGCCGTCCCTCGCCTGCCCGGAGGTCGACGAGGTTGCGGGCGACCTGGTTACCCATCCGCTCTCGTCGGCCTCGGTCCGGAATGCCTTCGACGAGGCCGTCTCGGCGTG
>DASWCX010000018.1:0-5432 GCA_036395815.1 Actinomycetota bacterium
GGTTCAGCCGGTCGTGGTCGAGCTTCAGCTCCCGATCGCAGGCCAGGACCTGGGCGGCGAATGCCTCGTTCAGCTCGATCACGTCGAAATCCTGAAGCGAGAGCCCCGTCTTCTCCAGGACCTTCCGGGTGGCCGGCACCACCCCGATCCCCATGTAGGCGGGGTCGACCCCGGCGCTGGCGTAGGCCACGATCCGGGCCAGCGGCTCGCGCCCCTCGGCCCTGGCCCTCGACTCGCTCATCAGGACCAGCGCGGCGGCGCCGTCGGTGATGCCCGACGAATTGCCGGCGGTGATCGTGCCGGTCTCCTGGTCGAACACTGGCCTCAGCCCGGCCAGGGCCTGGAGCGTGGTCTCGGGCCGGGGGTGCTCGTCGCGGTCGACCACCACCGGGCCCTTCCTGCCGGGGACCTCGATCGGCTCGATCTCCTTGGCCCGGCGGTCCCAGGTGGCGGCGGCCTTCTGCTGCGAGCGCAGGGCGAATTCGTCCTGCTCCCGCCGGGGGATCTCGTAGCGACGGGCCAGGTTCTCGGCGGTCTCGCCCATGATCAGCCCGCACAGGGGATCGAGAAACCCGTCCCGGTTCATCCCGTCGTACACCGTGGCGTTCCCCATCCGGTAGCCGAACCGCATCCGGTCGAGCAGGAACGGGGTGCTGGTCATGTTCTCCTGCCCCCCGGCCACGACGATCGAGGCGTTGCCCAGGATGATCTGCTCCGCGGCCACCTGGATGGCCTTCGTCCCCGAGCCGCACGCCATGTTCACGGTGAACGCGGGCTTCTCCTCGCCCAGGCCGCTCCGGTACGCGACCTGGCGCGCGGGGTTCGGACCGTTCCCCGCCTGGCGAGCGTGGCCGAACACGAGCTCGTCGACGTCGGAGGCCTCCAACCGGGCGCGCGACAGCGCTGCTCCGACCGCGTGGATCCCCAGATCGACAGCCGGGACCTCGGAGAACGCTCCCAGGAACTTTCCCACGGGCGTCCGGGCGCCCTCGAGGATGACCGCTCGCTCCACTCCGCCCGATTATAGGGGCGGTCCTTCGGAGTGAGACCGGCTGGTCAGGCCACCTGGCGGATCAGGCGGCGCCGCTGCTGCTCGGTGGTCCCGCCCCACACGCCGTAGCGCTCGCCGTTACGCACGGCCCAGGCCAGGCAGACGTCCCGGACCTGGCACACCCCGCAATAAGAGAGGGCCAGTCCGGCCTCCTCCTCGGTGGTGGGGAAGAAGATCTCGGGATCGAGCCCGTAGCAGGCCGAGAGCTCCTGCCAGTGGTCCGGAGGACTGACCTGCTCAGGGAGGTCCCGAACGTCGATGTCCAAGTCCCGCATCGCCCCAATGGTAATCGCGAGGCGGTCGAAGAACCAGGGGTGATTCGCGTCGTCCGTCACGATTTGGGCCTCTCCTCCCTAGATTTCTCCCCACAGGCTGACGCCCGCTCCGAGTGAGCCCGGCGCACGAGCCCGCGTTTACCCCGTGTGTCGGTGGCTCACACACGAATCGGCAGGAATTTCGCCCCGACGGGCGAATCCCTGGAGGGCGGCCCGTTCGACGCGCGTCCGGCCGTTCATCTGCCACCATGTGCGGCGCCGATGGCCGACCCTTTCGCCGGAATCCCCAGGGTGCTCCTGGTGACGAACGACTTTCCCCCCCGGATCGGGGGGGTGCAGCAGTACGAGTGGAACCTCATCAGGCAGCTCCCCGCCGACCGTGTGGCCGTGCTCGCGCCGAGCTGGCCGGGGTGGCGCGAGCGCGACCGGGAGCAGGCCTTCGCGGTGCACCGGTGGCCGGCACGATTCATGTGGCCAACCTCGGACCTGGCCCGGCGGATCCGGTCGCTGGTCCGGGAGCACGATTCGGACGTCGTCGTGTTCGGCCAGGGCTTACCGCTTCCATTGATCGGGCCCGGCCTGTCGGCCCGAGGCGTCCCCTACGTCGTGCTGACCCACGGGGTCGAGCTGTGGATGTCGCGGGTGCCGGCCAGCCGGCCCGTGCTGGCTCGGGCCCTGGGGGCGGCCTCGGAGATCACGGCGACCAGCCGGTACACGGCGGCCGCGGTCCGCCGGGCGGTTCCATCGGGCGTGGAGGTCACAGTCCTCACTCCGGGGGTCGACGAACGGCGGTTCTCGCCCCGGCTCGACGGCGGGGCCGTCCGGGCCAGCCTCGGGCTCGAGGACCGGAAGGTCGTGCTGTGCGTCTCGAGGCTGGTCGCCCGAAAGGGCCAGGACATCCTGATCCGGGGCATGGCGGCCCTTCGGGAGATGGTGCCGGAGGCGGCCCTGGTCGTCGCGGGCGGCGGACCGTACCGGTCTCGGCTCGAAGCCCTGGCCCGGGAGAGCCCGCCGGGATCCGTGGTCTTCGGCGGCGAGGTCTCCGACGCGGAGCTTCCGAGCTGGTACGCGGCATGTGACGTGTTCGCCATGCCCTGCCGGTCGCGGTGGGGAGGCCTCGAGGTCGAGGGCTTCGGCATCGTGTTCCTGGAGGCCGCGGCCTCGGGGAAGGCCGCGCTGGCCGGCCGGTCGGGGGGGGCCGAGGAAGCCGTCGTGGACGGGGAGACGGGGTTGCTGGTCGAGGCGAGGGAGCCCAAGGCCGTGGCCCTGGCCGTGGCCAGGCTCCTGCGGCATCGCGACCTCGCGTCGGCGATGGGGACGGCTGGCCGGGCCCGGGTGGAGCGCGAGTTCGCGTGGCCGCGCAAGGCCGAGGCCCTGGCGCGCATCCTTCGGCGAGCCGCCGACTCTCGCTAGCCGGCCGGGATCCCGGCCGCGAGAAGCAGCCGGTCGGCCGTCCGCTCCCAGGTCCACTCCCTGCCCACGAGGGCGCTGATCCGTCGCCGGTGCTCCTCGCGCTCCGCCTCCGGAAGGGCTAGCAGCCGTTCGAGCCCGGCGGCGATCCGGCGGACGGCGCCGGCCCCGGGCGCGAAGGAGAACAGGCCAGGCCGCCCCACCTCGGCCTCCAGCACGGCACTCACCTCGGCCAGCCCGGAGTGCCGGGCCACCAGGGGGAGGGCGCCACAGGCCGCCCCCTCGACCACCACCATGGCGAAGGCTTCGTCGAGGACCGACGGCACCACGAGCACGTCCGCGGCGGACAGCGCCAGCGGTGCGTAGCGATGATCGAGCCGGCCGGTGAACGAGGTGCGCTCCCGAAGGCCCCTCGACCCGCGGACGTCGGCGTCTTCCAGCTCGAACCGGAGCCTTCCGTGGGCGGCCAGCCTGCGGAACACCTCCGGCCGGCCCGAGTCGAGGGCGGAGACCACCGCCTCGATCCATTCGCGGAAGTCGCCGAACCCCACGATCAGGCCGCGCATCCGGGGGGACTGGAGCGCCAGGGCTTGGACGAACAGCTCTGGGCCCTTCTCCGGGATCAGCTTGCCGAAGTAGGCCACCAGGGGGCCGGTGCCGGCGGCGACCGCGCGCAGACGGTGGCCGGCGTCGGGGTCGGGGACGCTCTGGTCATAAGACCGCGCGATCTGGTCGAAGGCCGGCACGGGCTCGAGGATCTGTCGCTCGATCAGCGATCCGATTCTCTCCGGGCGGCCTCGGGAGGTGTCCGGGTCCGCCTCCAGGAGGGATGCCGCCAGCTCCAGCGCCTCCGTCGGGGGCCGGGGCCGGAACCGGTCGATGTCCACGCCGGGGGGAACCTCCGCGAGGCGACCGGCAACCGAAGGAGCGAACTCCACCGCCCGGGCCAGCACGTCGCGGCTCCCGCCGGCCACCGAGATCGCGCCCTCCAGGCCCTCCCGGGCCAGAGCCGCCAGGCGGGGCTGGGCCCGGGCGCCGTATTCGAGGTCGCTGCCGTGGACCTTGGCCAGGTACGCGCCGGCGCCCAGGGCTCGCCGGGCCACCACGGCCCCGGGGATGGCGTGCCCCGCCAGCACGGCCTCCGGCCGGTGCCACGCCGCGGCGGCCCGGAGCGCGGCGACGTTCATCTGGAGATAGGCCTCCAGCTCCGCGTCGGAGAGCTCGACGAACCGCCTGGCCTCCAACCCCTCGTACTCGTCGAGGACGAACACAGGGATCAGTGGGCCGATCCGGGGTCGGAGGAGGACGCAGCGCCCGGCCCCGGCCGGGGCTCCCGTCGGGATCAGGCCGCCGGGCCCGTCAGCGTCCACCGGTCCGAAGGCGTCGACGAACCCGTACCGCTCGGGATGCGGCTCCTGGCACAGCAGCAGGACGTCGTGTCCCCGCCGCCGCAGGACCTCGGCCAGCCTCGCCGTGTAGACGTTGGAGCCCGACCCCTCGAGCAGCCAGCCATGCCACAGGAGGATGCGCACGAGGCAGTGTAGGTCGGGTATGGTCCTGCTCGGCTCGAGCCGAGGGAGGGCACGTGGGTCAGCAGCGGGTGGCCGTGGTCACGGGAGGGGCCAAGGGGATCGGGGCGGCCATCGCGGCCCGGCTGTCCTCCGATGGGCTCGCGGTGGCGGTGCTCGACGTGGACGCTGATTCGGCCGAGGCCACCGCGGCCGGCCTGGGCGGGTCGGCGCATCCGGCCGACGTCTCGTCGTACGACAGCGTGAGGTCGGCCGTGGACCAGGTTCTGGAGCGATGGGGCCGGATCGACGTCCTGGTGAACAACGCCGGCTGGGACCGGGTCCAGCCGTTCCTCGACAACGAGCCCGAACTGTGGAACCGGCTGATCGGGGTCAACCTGCTCGGCCCGATCAACCTCTGCCATCTGGTGTTGCCGCACATGGTGAGCCAGGGCTCCGGGCGGGTGGTGAACGTGGCCTCGGACGCCGGGCGGGTGGGGTCCTCCGGCGAGGTCGTGTACTCGGCGTGCAAGGGCGGGGTGATCGCGCTGACGAAGGCGCTGGCCCGGGAGATGGCCCGCCACGGCGTCACCGCGAACTGCGTGTGTCCGGGGCCCACGGACACGCCCCTGCTGGCGGAGATCAGGTCCGAGGAGACGGCCGACAGGATCATCGACGCGATCGTCCGGGCCACGCCGCTTCGCCGGCTGGCCACGCCGGGGGACATCGCCGAGGCGGTAGGGTTCTTCGCCTCGGAGGGCTCGAACTTCGTCACCGGCCAGGTCGTGTCGGTCTCGGGCGGCCTCACGATGGCGGGCTGAGCGGCGACCGGGAACCTCGGAGGCGCCTAGGCGGGCTACGATGGGCCCATGCACCGAGCCCTGTGGGTCCTGGCGGCGTCGGCCACCCCGTCGCCGGCCGCCGGGCAGCCGGCACGGTTCACGGGGGGCGGCGTCCTGGCCATCGTGATCTTCGTCGTCCTGGTGGTGGCCATCCTCATGTACCGGCAGCGGGTGCTCCGCCCGTTCATGGAGCGGTACGAGCGGCCCCACCGCGACGAGCCGCCCGAGGACCGGCCCACTTCCTGAGCATCTCGGGCAGGTCCGAGAGATGCTCGATCACCGCGTCCGGCCGGGGCTCCGGGTCCTCCTCCCGCCGGAACTGCACGCTCTGGATCGCCCGCATCCC
>DASWCX010000019.1:0-2643 GCA_036395815.1 Actinomycetota bacterium
CGGTGGTGCTACCTGGGGACCAACCTGGCGCATGGGCACATCGCGACGTGGCTGCCGAACCAGTTCGGCGGGGTGCCGTTCGTCTCCGACCCCCAGTCGGGCTGGCTGTACCTGCCCGTGATGCTGCTGTTCTCCACGCTGTCCGGCGCACGAGCCCTGGGGTTGTTCATCACGCTGCAGCCGATCCTCGCCGGACTCGGCATGTACGTGTTCTTTCGCCAGGAGGGCCTTGGGCGCCCCGCTTCGACTGCCGGAGGGACGACCCTGGCCTTGACCATGAGCGGCTCGGTCGTGGCGTTGTCGCTCCCCTTCGCCGGCATGCTGGCCTGGACCGCCCTGTCGCTGGCAGGCGCGTCGGGATTCCTGCATGCGCGAACCACCGTCCGACGGCTGGCGTGGTTCGCCTTCGCCGAGCTCTCGCTGTCGCAGATAGCGGCCGCGCACCTGACCGACGGCCTGCTGATCGGCGCCGGGGTCGTGGCCCTGTACGTGCTGGCCCGTTCCATCGTGCAGGTTCGGGCGGGGACCAAAACGGCGGGCCGGGCGGCCCTGCTGGGCCTCGCATTGTTCGCGGCGTTCCCGCTCCTCTCGGCCGCGGTGCTGGTTCCGCGGCTGGCGCTGCTGCCGCGCACCCCGATCGGCCACGGCTACCAGGCGGCCGGCCGGCTCGCCAACCGGCTGTCCGGCACCAACGGCCCCCCGCCCCTGTACACGCACGGGTTCGGACCGTGGTGGGGGACGGCCTTCGCCCGAGGGCCCGGCGGCTACGTCGGGGCGCTCGCCATCCTTCTCATCCCGGTGGCGTTGGCGTCGAAGCGCTGGCGATGGCCGGCGGGGGCGTTCGCCCTGGCCGGCTTCGTCGGGTGGGTCCTCAACCTGGACCGGCTGATCGCCTCGGCTCGAGTCCGCACCTTCGTTCTGTCTCACCGCATCGGGGAACTCTGGTTGCGTTCGCCGTACCGCTTCCGGTATCTGATGGTCCTGGCATTCGCCGGGATGGCCGGCTACGGGACGCAGGCGTGGCTCGACATGGCTCGGGTGGCAGGTCGCCGGGAGCTGGCCCGCCGGGCAGCCTGGCTTGTGCCGCCGGTGCTCGTGTTCGCCGCCCTTCCCCTCCTCGCCGGGAGCCACCGGAACGAGTACGTGCCTTTCGCGCTGGGGCTCGTCTTCGCCGTCCCGCTCCTGCTGGTGGCCTCCCGCGGTGTCCGATGGGCGGCCGTGGCCCTTCCGATCGCGCTCGCCGTCGAACTCACGGTGGTCGGATTGGTGGCGCAACGGGGGCCGCTGCCCCGCAACGCGCCCGACCGCCTCGAGCAGGTGGCCGGGCCCGGGCTGAGCCACTCGTTCCCGAAGTTCCACGCGCCCTTCATCACTCCCGGCGACTATCTGACTCCCGGGCCCATCGGCCGCACGCTGATCCAGGCGGGTGGCTCCCATGAACGGTACCTCTCGTTCAGCCCGGGCATCGCCACGCGCAGCCCGCGCGGCTTCCTGTTCCATCAGGACTTCGCCACCTGGCCGGCGTACGAGAACGGCAGGTCCATCCTGTTCGGGATCGACGAGATCCAGGGGTACTCGCCGGTCCAGCTCGAACCGTACTGGCGACTTGTTCGAACGGTCGACACCAGGGCCTCGATCTACTACAACTCCGCCACGTTCCAGTCCCTCGACCCGGCCGTGCTCCGGCTGTTCGGGGTCGAATGGGTGATCCAACCAACCCGGCTCCCGCCCCCGTCGGACGCGAGCCTCTCGGTGAGGGAGGGACGGTACTCGCTGTACCGGATGCTCGATCCGGACCCCCGGGCGAGCCTGGTGTTCACGTGGCAGGTGGTCAGGGGCGGAACCGCTCTTCCCATCGTGTCCCAGCCAGCCTTCCGCCCCTCCGACGTGGCCACCCTGGATTCTGGGCCGGCCGCGTCGTCGCTGCCGGCCCCGCCCTCGATCTCCGGGGCCACGGGGACGGCGACCTATCGCGAGCTGGCTGCCGAGCACGTCCAGGTCGACACCTCGGCCACCGGCGCCGCGATCCTGCTGGTGCGCAACGCGTTCGACCGGAACTGGCACGCCACGCTCGACGGCAAGCCGGTGCCGGTCATGGTCACCGACTATGTGATGCAAGGAGTCGCGGTCCCGCCCGGCGACCACGTCGTGGACCTCGAGTACCGGGACACCGCGGTGGGCAAGGGACTTGTGGCGTCGGCCGGGGCGTGGGCGCTGCTCCTCATGTGGCTGGCATGGGTGGCCCGCATGGCGCGGCGCCGAACGAACGAGCCGAGAGGGGCGAACGCATGAACATGAGGCTGACTACGCCCTCGGGATGCTCATCCCCATGGATTCCCCTTGAGATCGAGCGGGAGCAGCCCGCCGAAGAAGGGGCTGAACAAGACATGTCCGTCCTGGGCCACCGTGGCCACGTGCAGCGGCAAGGCCCATTCCGGGCCGCCCCCGGCGTTGGCCCCTAGCGGCTGGCCTACGCGATCCCATCGCCAGTCTGTGCTGGGGCAGAAGAACTGAAAAGCCTTGGGATCAAAAGCCACCGTGCACTTGGATGAGGAACTCGTGGGGTTCTGGAAGATCTGCTTGACCACATAGAAGGCCCGAGGAGCGTGGATCAGGTAGAAGCCTTCCGGCTTCGAGAAATGG
>DASWCX010000020.1:0-3560 GCA_036395815.1 Actinomycetota bacterium
CCACACCATCACCGGTGTGCAGGGGCTGGGCGGGACCGTCGGCCCCGACCTCACGCATTTCGGGAGCCGGACCACGTTCGCCGGGGCCATCCTCGTGAACACGGGGCAGAACCTCTCGGCCTGGCTCCGGGACCCGCAGGCGGTCAAGCCGGGGAACGACATGACCATCGGGCCGGGAGGAAAGCCCGGACGGTCGGCCCTGACCGACGACCAGATCCGCGCGCTGGTGGCATATCTGGAGTCGTTGAAGTGACCACATCGAGGCTGCTCGGGTGGTCGGGGAGCGGGAAATGGCCGACGTAGCCATCGCACCAGCACCGACGGTGCCGCGGCGGTCGGTGTTCCGGCGGCCCACCGCCACCACCGGCGTGTGGAGCTGGATCACCACCGTCGACCACAAGCGGATCGGGGTCCTGTACTTCGTCACGTCGTTCTTCTTCTTCCTGGTGGGCGGGGTGGAGGCGCTGCTGATCCGATCCCAGCTGGCCCGTCCGAACGGCCACGTGCTCACGGCGGAGCAGTACAACCAGGTATTCACCATGCACGGGCTGACCATGATCTTCCTGGTGGTCATGCCGATGTCGGCCGCCTTCTTCAACTACTTCCTTCCGCTCATGATCGGAGCCCGCGACGTGGCGTTCCCCCGGCTGAACGCGTTCAGCTACTGGGGGTTCCTGTTCGGCGGGATGTTCCTGTACTCGAGCTTCCTCCTGGGGGGCGCCCCCAACAGCGGGTGGTTCAGCTACGCCCCGCTGTCCACCCAGGCTTCCACCACCCACAACGGCGACTTCTACGCGTTGGGCCTGATCTTCCTGGGCATCGCGTCGACGGTCTCGGCGGTCAACTTCATCGTCACCGTGGTCAACATGCGGGCGCCCGGCATGAGCCTGATGAAAATGCCCGTGTTCGTGTGGATGACGTTCGTGGTGTCGTTCCTGCTGGTGTTCGCCCTCCCGGTGATCACCGTGGACCTCATCGAGCTGCTGTTCGACCGGCGGTTCGGGACCCATTTCTTCGACGCCACAGGTGGTGGCGACCCGGTGTTATGGCAGCACCTGTTCTGGCTGTTCGGTCATCCGGAGGTCTACATCCTGATCCTGCCCGCCATGGGCATCGTGTCCGAAGTGCTGCCGGTGTTCGCCCGCAAGCCGCTGTTCGGCTACCCCGTGGTGGTGTTCTCGGGCATCGCCATCGGGATCATGGGGTGGGGGGTGTGGGCGCACCACATGTTCGCCGTGGGGCTGGGGCCCATCGCCAACTCGGCGTTCGCCATCTCCACGATGTTCATCGCGGTGCCGACGGGGGTGAAGATCTTCAACTGGGTGGCCACCCTGTGGGGTGGGGACATCAGGTTCAGGGCGCCCCTGCTGTTCTCCATCGGGTTCGTGGCGATGTTCATCGTGGGCGGGCTGTCCGGGGTGACCCATGCGGTGGTCCCGTCCGACTACCAGCAGACCGACACGTACTACATCGTCGCCCACTTCCACTACGTGCTGTTCGGAGGCAGCGTGTTCGGCCTGTTCTCGGGGATCTACTACTGGTGGCCGAAGGTGACCGGCCGGATGCTCAACGACACGCTGGGCAAGGCGCATTTCTGGGCGATGCTCCTCGGATTCAACCTGACGTTCGGGCCGTTCCACCTGCTGGGCCTGGAGGGCATGCCGCGGCGGATCTACACGTACCCGTCGTATCAGGGGTGGAACTTCTGGAACTTCGTTTCCACCATCGGGGCCTTCATGATCGCCGCGTCGATCCTGATCTTCCTGTACAACGTGGTCCGGAGCTTCCGGCTCCCCGAGGCGGCCGGCGCCGACCCCTGGGACGCCCGGACCCTGGAGTGGGCCACGTCCTCGCCCCCGCCGCCGTGGAACTTCGATGAGATCCCGCTGGTTCGTTCTGTGGACGACTTCTGGCACCACAAGTACGCGGAAGGCGCGGACGGGAGACTGGCCCCCGTGGTGGCCGGCGCGGCGAACGGCCACGAGGGGGACGGAGGCGCTCCCGGCGCGGCTCCCATGTCGGAGGCGGGGCCGGACTCCGAGGGCTCCATCGACGACCGGCATGACGCCGGGACCGGGCATGGGGAGCAGGCCGCAGGGCACGGGATCCACATGCCATCTCCCTCCTACTACCCGGTGATCGCGGCGCTCGGCCTGCCCATCCTGGGCTACGGGATCCTGTACTCCCCGATCCTGGTGGTCGACGGGGCGCTGATCACGCTGGCCGGCCTGTTCGGATGGGCGCTCGAGCCATCCGCCGAACCGGAGCCGGTCGCCCCGGCGGAGCCAGAGGCGGACTAGCGGCATGGCGGACACGGTGCGCGCGCACGGGGCCCATGCGGCGCCGGCCGATCACGCTGTTCACACGGCCACGGGTTTGTCGAACGCCAAGCTCGGGATGTGGGCCTTCCTGGGCTCCGAGTGCTTGCTGTTCGGGGCGCTGATCTCGAGCTACGTCCTGTACCGGGGGCGGGCCGTCCCGAACACCCTCACGCCCAAGGACGTCTACGACATCCCCTACACCTCGGTCAGCTCGTTCGTCCTGCTGATGAGCAGCCTGACCATGGTGCTGGCGCTGGCGGCCATCCAGCGCGGCGACCAGGAGAAGCTCCGGGCGTGGCTCATGGCCACGGCGCTGCTCGGCATGACGTTCATCGCCGGGCAGGTCTACGAGTTCACCCGGTTCGTCCAGGAGGGGCTGTCGATCAAGTCGAACGCGGCCGCCAGCGCCTTCTTCACCCTGACCGGCTTCCACGGAGCGCACGTGACCGTGGGGATCCTGATGCTGCTGTCGCTGTTCGGGATGTCGCTCGACGGGCGATTACCGCCGGAACGAGCCGAGGTGGTCGAGCTGATCGGGCTGTACTGGCACTTCGTCGACATCGTGTGGATCGTGATCTTCACCGTGGTCTATCTGATCCCGGCCAAGTGAGCGAGGCGGCAGGGGAGGGCGAGCGGGAAGCGTGGACACCAGCGAGAGCCTGAGGGAGACGGCCGCGGCCACCGAGCCGGAGGCGGTCCTGCGGGAACCGGAGCTGGCCGTGCACCCCGGTCCCAGGCAGTACGTCGTGGTGGCGGTGGTGCTGGCCGCGCTGACCGCGCTCGAGGTGGCCGTGTACTACACGGACATCCCCCACCCCTTGCTGGTCAGCCTGCTCACGTTCTTCGCTTTCTGGAAGTTCGTGCTGGTCGTCCTGTGGTTCATGCACCTTCGGTTCGACAGCGTGATCTTCCGCCGGTTGTTCATCACCGGACTGTCGCTGGCATTCGGGGTCTATCTGATCGTCCTGTTCACCTTCCGGGTGTTCATCCGGAGCTAGCCGCGATGACGCTGCCACCCTTCGCGCTCCATCCCGAGGTCATCCTGCTGGTGGCCGCGCTGGCGGGAGGCTACGCGTGGGCGCTGGCCCGCCTCGGTCCGAGCCACGCACCGGCCGGCGAGCGGCCGGCCACCCGCGGGCAGGTCACCGCCTACGGCCTCGGGGTGCTCACCATCGCTGTGGCCGCGCTGTGGCCGATCCACGACCTCTCGGAGCGGTACCTGTTCAGCGTGCACATGTT
>DASWCX010000021.1:0-1904 GCA_036395815.1 Actinomycetota bacterium
CCGGACCGGCGGGTACGGGGCACTGAAGAAGGCCGTGGCCATGGACCCGGAAGCGGTGATCGAAGAGGTCAAGGCGTCGGGGCTGCGGGGGCGGGGCGGGGCCGGCTTCCCCACCGGGACCAAGTGGTCGTTCATCCCCCAGGACACGGGCAAGCCGATCTACGTGGTCTGCAACTTCGACGAGAGCGAGCCAGGGACGTTCAACAACCGAGAGCTGGTCGAACGCGACCCTCACCAGCTGATCGAGGGGCTGATCATCGCGTCGTACGCGGTGAACTGCCACACCGCGTTCGTGTACACGCGGGGGGAGTTCCTGTGGCCTGGAACGATCCTGGAGCGCGCCGTCGCCGAGGCCTACGAGCACGGCTACCTGGGCAAGGGGGTGGCCGGCAGCGGGTTCGACCTCGACGTGGTGGTCCACCGGGGGGCCGGGGCGTACATCTGCGGGGAAGAGACGGCGCTCCTCGAATCGCTCGAAGGCTACCGTGGCCAGCCCCGCCTCCGGCCGCCCTTCCCCGCCATCGAGGGCCTGTACCGGTCGCCCACGGTGATCAACAACGTGGAGACGCTGTCGTGCGTGCCGCACATCCTCGACCGGGGCGCGGCGTGGTTCGCCGGGATCGGGTCTGAGAAGGGGCCGGGGCCCGGCATCTTCTCGATCTCCGGCAAGGTGGCCCGGCCGGGCAACTACGAGGCGCCCATGGGCACGACGGCCAGGGAGCTGATCGAAGGGCACGCGGGCGGCGTGCTCGGCGGGAAGGCCCTGAAGGCGTTCACCCCCGGAGGCTCGTCAACGCCCTACCTGACCGCCGGGCACGTCGACACCCCGATGGACTTCGACTCCGTCCAGGCCGCCGGGTCGCTGCTGGGCACGAAGGCGATGATCGTGCTGGACGAGGGGGACTGCATCGTCGACGCCACGCTTCGGTTCACCCAGTTCTACGCCCACGAGTCCTGCGGGAAGTGCACGCCGTGCCGCGAGGGAACCTGGTGGATGACGCGGGTGCTCCAGCGGATGGAGCGGGGCGACGGGCGGAGCGAGGACATCGACCTGATCAAGGACGTCGGCAGCAACATGCTGTTCAAGTCGTTCTGCGCGCTGGCCGACGGGGCGGTCTCTCCCCTCGACTCCTCGATCAAGTACTTCCGTGACGAGTACGAGGAGCACGTCCGGCTGGGCCGGTGCCCGCTGAAGGAGGAGCCGGTGATGGCGGCGGCGACGGACCGCTCTGGAGGCACCACCGGGGGCACCGCCCAGGTCCTGCCGGAGGGCCGGGAGATCAACCTGGGAGAGGTCCTGGGATGACCAACGGAGGGGGCGGCGGGCCGGTCACCCTGGCCATCGACGGCAAGGAGGTGACCGTTCCCCAGGGGACGCTCATCATCCGGGCCGCCGAGCAGCTGGGGATCGAGATCCCCCGGTTCTGCGACCACCCGCTGCTCGAGCCCGTCGCCGCCTGCCGTCAGTGCTACGTGAAGGTCGAGGGCCAGCGCAAGCTCATGACCTCGTGCTCCACGCCGGTGGCCCAGGACATGGCGGTCCACACCCAGTTCACCGACGACGAGGTTCGGGAGGCCCAGGAGGCGGTCCTGGAGTTCCTGCTGATCAACCACCCGCTCGACTGCCCGATCTGCGACCGGGGCGGGGAGTGTCCGCTCCAGGACCAGGCGCTGGCCTACGGGCCGGGGGAGAGTCGCTACGTCGAGGCGAAGCGGACGTACCGGAAGCCGCTGCCCCTGTCGCCCCTGGTGAACCTGGATCGCGAGCGGTGCGTGCTGTGCGCCAGATGCACCCGGTTCTGCGATCAGATCTCCGGCGACCGGTTCATCGAGCTGTTCGACCGGGGGGCAGCCGAGCAGGTCTCGATCGCTCCCGGGGAGGACTTCCGGTCGCCGTTCTCAGG
>DASWCX010000022.1:0-4308 GCA_036395815.1 Actinomycetota bacterium
TCCGCGCAGTAGCCCGTCTGGAGCCCCGGAGCGACGTGGCCGACCGTGATGCGGTCGCACCGGCCGGTGGATCCCCCCGCGCACGACGGGCACGGATCAAGCCCCCGGGCCGCGCACGACAGCACGGGCTCCAGGACCACACGGGTCCCGGCCGGAAGGTCCCCGCAGTCCGCGACCAGGTCCCCGACCACCTCGTGGCCCGGGACGAACGGCATGGACACCAGCGGCGAGAAATAGAACGACGACCGCCCCGACAGCGTGGCCAGATCCGAGCCGCAGATCCCGGAGAGCCGGGGCCGAACCCGGGCCCACCCGTCGGCCGGCGCCACGGGCTCCTCCCGGTTGACCAGCCGCAGTGGCGCCAGCGGTCCCGCGATCAGCCCGGGGGCCCGCTCCCCCACGGCTCGCGCCGCCACATACCGCGTCACCGACCGGTACAGCTCGAGCGCCAGCATCAGGCCGCCCTTCCGGCGTTCACGGGACCCGCTCCGGGAGCAGGATCCGCGGAGTGCCCTTCGCCTTGTGCCATTCCTCCACCGGCCACCGGCGCTTGCGAGCCACGCGGTACAGGGCCACGTCGGGGTTCACCGCCACGGGGTTGCCGACCGCGCGCAGCAGCGGCAGATCGCTGTGGCTGTCGGCGTAGGCGTAGCTTCGCTTGAGGTCGGCCCCGTGCTCGGCCGCATAGACCCTGAGCCACGCCGCCCGGGCCTCTCCCACCAGCGGCGGGCGGGCCAGGTCGCCGGTGTAGCGACCGTCGAGCACGGCCAGGCGGGTCGCCTCGACCTCGTCGAACAGCGGCTCCAGCGGCGCGGCGAAGCAGTCGAGGGCCCCCGTGACCAGGACGGTCCGGTGCCCCGCCGCCCGGTGCTCCCGGATCCGCCGCACGGCCGCGGCGGACAGGCGGCGGAGGATCAGCTCGCCGACCCGCTCGTCCATGAGCCGGCGGATCCCGTCCTCGGCGGCTCCTTCGTAGCGCCGGTAGAAGCTCCGGAGGAACTCCCCCCGGTCCCGCCGCTCGGCCCGCAAGTACGAGGGCAGCCGCCGGGCCACCTGCGCCATCTCGAACGGCCACTCCTCGTCTGTCAGCTCCGCCATCCGGAGCCACAGGTATGACTCGACCACGTTCGAGTCCAGGAGCGTCCCCTCCATGTCGAACACGGCCAGCGCCCCGTTCTCCCTGGGCCGGATCCGGACCGTGGGGTCCGGCCGGGCCGGGCTGGGGAACCGCATGGCCACGGTGATCGCCGGGCAGTGCACCTCCTGGAGGTAGTGGGCCCAGTCGAACACGGCCGCGTCGAAGTGGTAGTCGGCCTGGTCCTGCTCGGACAGCGACCGGTACAGGGCGAGGGTCCGGTCGTCGGTGTAGATGACCTCGATCTCGGTGTATGCCCCGTACAGGTCGGCATAGCGTCGGACGAACTCGAGCCGGCCCCGCTCGCGGTCGATCCGGCGGATCACGTCGCGGATCCTCGGCGAGCGGGGGAGCTTGGTGGCCACGCGGTCCACTCCGTCGAGCAGCCGCTCGCCGGTCCGGAGCCGGGCCTCGACCCGGCGGCGTCCCGGGAACCGCCACGTGGGCACCCGAACCTCCCCCCGGCCGCGCTCCGGGAGCGGATGCCGCTCGAAGTAGCCGCGGACCAGCTCGTACAGGAGGCGGAACGACAACGGATTCCGGGACCCCGAGCACACGTGGTAGTACTCGGGCTCTCCCTCAGGCGGCCGCGCGGCCACGGCCACCATGGCGTTCACCACCAGGTCCACGGGGATGACGTCCATCACGCCGTCGGGAATGGCCGGGAACTCCGGGATGGCGCCCCTGCCGTAGGCCAGGATGATGGGCTCGGCCATCTTGAACCCCTCGATCCAGCCGGGGCTGGGCCGCTCGAGGGCGCTCTCGATGATCGAGGGCCGGACGATCGCCAGGGGGAGCTTCTCGCGGATCGCCAGCTGCTCGACGGCCCGCTCGCCCAGCGCCTTGGTGAACGTGTAGACGTCGGGCCACCCGAGCGACTGGGCCCTGGCCCGCCCGTACTGGACCAGCCGCTTGGTCACCCATTCCTCGCGCCGCTCCTCGGCGGCCCGGGCCACGGCCATAGGCCCGGCTCGCCGGTGCCGCCTGGCCGCCGCCTCCATGAACCGGTCCAGAAGCTCGGGCTTGCGGGAGGCTTCCTCGACGGCCTGCCGGGCCGCCATCGCCGCGTCCGCCTCCCTGCGCCAGTCGACGCGGTGCTCGAGCGGGGCCTCGCGGACGACGCCCTTCGTCGACCCTGCCACGTACGCGGTCGAGACGTGGACGATGTAGGGTCGGCTCCCCGCGGCAAGGACGGCCTCGTACAGGCCAATGGCCCCGAGCACGTTCGTCTGGAAGGCCTGGTCGATGGGGGGGTCGAACGAGACGCTGGCCGCGCAGTGGAACACGATGTCGATGCCGCCCGGGAACCGTGGCGGCTCCCCGGTCACGTCGCCCTCGACGATCTCCAACCGTTCGGCCAGCGCACGGTCGACCGCGTCTGGCCCGTTCGCCTGCCGGAACGCCTCGAAGGCGGGCCTGCCGAGGAGCTCGCGCACCCTGGCCTCCGGCGGGCTGCCGAAGCGTCCCCGCACCAGCAGGATCAGCTTCGCCGTGGGGACGTCGGTGAGGAGTCGCTCCAGGAGGGCGGTGCCCAGGAATCCGGTCACGCCGGTGATCAGGATCCGCTTGCCGGCCAGGGCCTCCCGGATCGGGGTGGGCGCCGCCCCGTTCTCTACCATCCGGCAGATTATCGAGAAGTGGGCCGGACCGGGCAAGTCCAGGGGGTGGGAGAGAAAAGGGGCCAAAAGGGGTGGGAGAGAAAAGGGGCCAAAAACGGAACCGCCGGAGTCCGAAGACTCCAGCGGTTCCAGTCCGTTTATACGCCGGGGGCCCCGCCGCCGTCAAATCGGGACCCGGTTCTTGTCACTCTTTCTCGGCCGGTCCAGCCCCGGCTGGTCGCAATGCCGGCCGCACCTCCGGGAGCTGCCGCCACGCGGAGGCTGCCCGTTGCAGGGCGGTCAGGCCGCCCAGCCCGGTCAGGATCACCAGGATCGGCAGCAGCGCGCCGGGCGCGGTGAGCCCGATCATCAGCGCCACGTACCGTTCGAGTCGCTGCATGAGCCCCTCGGTGAGCGTCAGTCCTTCCGATTCGGCCTCGGCCCGGATGTAGCTGACCAGCAGGGCCAGGAGAAGGCTCGACAGGGCGAGCGCGGCGGCGACGCGGTGGCCCTGGCCGGCCAGGGCCCAGAACAGGCAGCCGAACAGGATCACGTCGCAGATCCGGTCGATCACCGAGTCGAGGAACGCCCCCGCCGGGCCGGCCTCCCCCCGCAGCCTGGCCACCCCCCCGTCGAAGATGTCGAACAGCCCGGCCACCATCAGGAGCAACCCGGACACGAGGAAGCGCCCCGAGATCAGGAGCCACCCGATCACCGCGTTCGTCGCCAGCGACAGCATCGTCAGGTGCCATCCGCGGAAGCCGGCCCGATAGAGCCCCGCCAGGGCCAGCCGGTAGGGCCAGGCGAACACCCTTCGGAACAGCGGCCCGATGAAGCTCTGGTTCCGCCTCGGGGCGGGCAGGTCGCGGACCCGCGGCGGATCTGCCCCCGAACGGCCGGTGGCCGGTCGCACCCGTTTCGGCGGATCGTCCCGCATCAGGGCTAGAGCCTACCCCCACGGCCCCGCGATCTTGAAGTCCCGTCGCGTCAGTTGCCCGCGAGGCCGGGTTGGGCCAGACTCGGCCGGAGGGCGAGCAGATTCGAGGAGGAGGTTGAACGATGTCGAAGCGGGCGAGAGACCTGGCCGACACGGCTGCCGCCGCGCTGACCGAGGCCGCGGCCAGGGCGCCGGAGATCGCCAGGAAGGCGGCAGAGGCGGCCCCGAAGGTGGCCCGGAAGGTGGCGGATCGGGCGCCCTCCGTGGCGAAGACCGTCGCCGACCGGGCTCAGGCCATGGCCGACAAGACGCCGGACGCGGTGATGAAGGCGACGTCCCGCGCTCCCCGCGTGGTGAGGCGGGCCGCGGGCAGAATCGCCGACATGGCGCCTGGGGTGGCTTCGATGATCGCCGAGACGGCCCCGAAGGTGGCACGAAGGGTGGCCGAGACCGCGCCGGAGGTGGGGAAGAAGGTGGCCCAGAAGGCTCCCGAGGTCGCCATGCGGGCCGGAGCGACCATGGCCGCGGCCGGCGGAGCGCTCGCCGCGAGGGCTCGCCGTGGGGCCGGATCCTCGGCGCCGGCTCAGGCCGCGAAGCCCGCCGCCAAGCGGGCGAAGTCGACGGCCAAGCGAGCCACG
>DASWCX010000023.1:0-1639 GCA_036395815.1 Actinomycetota bacterium
GTCGACCACCGCTACCACCGGCCCCCCATACACCTGCCCGATGTCGTTGCAGTGCTCGGGCCGGGTGAGGGGGAGGGGAAGCGAGTAGGGCTCACCAGTAGCCACAGCGTCCTCCAGGCTGGCCCGCCAGGGCTCGAGCTCCGCTCGGTTCTGACGGGCGCCAGCCATGGCCCGGGTCAGCGGGGTGGCCAGCAGCGAGAACCGAGTGGGGAAGATCTGCTGAGGACAGAACAGCTGCAGGAGGCGCTCGGCAGCCCAGATGAGCCCGCCGGGGTTCGCCCGAAGGTCGATGATCAGCCCGGTATCGGACAGCCTGCCGAGCAGGCGGATGACCTCTTCGATGTACGGCTGGTCGTCAGCGACGTCGAAGGACCACAAGCGGAGGTAGGCGAACACCCCCGATGAAGTCCGCATGCTCTTGGCTCCCACGGAGTCCTCGAAGTCGTTCGGGATCCACGTCCCCGCGGGAACCCTCCCCCCTCGCTTCGTCGGTGCTGGGGCTATGCTCCTGCGTTCGGCCCGCCACTTGGTCGGGGCGAACAGCAGCTTCTTGGCCCGGCGGGTGCTCTCTCGGGCCGGATCCATGGCGTAGCGGTGGGCCGAGGCGATCTTGGCGCCGCCCGCGGTCGGCGCCCGACCGGGCTCGATCACCCGCCAGGGGATCTTGACCTCGCGCTCGATCTGATCCTCTCCCCGATAGCCCACCACCACCCAGTGCTCATCGGGGGGCGGCCCGTACTGCAGGGACCGCAGGGTAAGGCTCTCCAGGGCGCGGGCCCGACGGCTGTCTGGGCGGCCGCCTGTCTCGTACTCGGCGTAGACGTCCACGGCGCGATCGATCGGCACTCCGTTCCACCACAGGAGCTCAACCCCAGGGGCGAAGTGGCCGTCCCGGATCAACGAGCGATTGGACGCGACCCGGGAGACGATGTATCGGGGGGGATCCCCGTACGCCTCGACCAGGAACGGCAGCCGGGCGATGCTGTCCTGGAGCCGGGCCGGTCCCACGTAGCGGGTATGCGCGTCCCGGAGGCGGGTGATGATGCCCTCCAGTTCATGATGGAAGGCTGACTCCTCCATGTCGGCGGCGCGGCGAGCCAGCAGTCTGAGTCGCTGGAGCGGGTCGATCGCGTACATGGCTCGCTTCAAAGGCAGGTGGGCGTAGAGGCCGCCAAGCAACGCGATGAGGCTGTTCACGATCTGGAGGCGGTCGCTCTCGCTCAGCTCGAGGACGGGACGGCGAGGACTGGCTGCGCCCCTCGCGGGTGCTCGTGCCTCGATACGGGCGACGCCGCGGTCCGCCCGTCGTCGGGCTGTCCTCCTCCGGGCTTGCGCCCAGTAGGCCTCCTGGAGCGCCTTTCCCTTCTGGGATTTCCGGAAGTCGGCACCGTCGGCCACCAGCGTCTCCCTAGCGATAGAACCCGGCCAGGCCATCCAGGGCGCCGCCATGGAACCCCCGTCCCTTGATGGTTCTGAGCCAGCTGAGGCTGTGGTACAGCCCTTCGATGGGGGGGATGTTCACGGTGACCCCCTTCGGCGGGGGGCCGGCCACCTGGGCCGGTGCCGCCGGCATGTCCGGCCTGGCGGCGATGGGCGGTGTTCCGGGCGGGTCTCCGGCGAGCGGCAATCGGTCCGGGAG
>DASWCX010000024.1:0-5265 GCA_036395815.1 Actinomycetota bacterium
CCCCTCGGGAGCGGCCGGCTCGCCCTCGCGCTGGTTGAGGACAGGGAGATCGTTCACGCGGTACGCGTCGACCCGCCACTCCATCGGGAACGGGTGGCGCCCCTCGAGGGTGCCGCCGGCCACCGGCACGTTGGAGCGCCCTCCCAGGTCGAGGATCTTTCGGGTGGCGGGAACGGCCGCCTCGATCAGCGTGTCCGCGGGGGTGACGGAGATCCCCAGGAGGTCGACGTCGTCGTAGGACAGCAGGAGCAGCAGGCTCAGGAAGTCGTCGAGGCCGCCGTCGTGGTCGAAGAAGACCGGCCTCCCCATCGGGCGCTCAGCGATCCGGGTGCGGTGCAGGCACGCTCGCCCGACCTACGCGGGGACCAGCGGGGTGAGCTCGGCGATGCCGCACGAGCCCTTCCAGCGCTTGATGGCGTCCTCCGGCGGCCCGTGCCGGTCCCTCCGCCGGTCGGCCAGGAGCTTCGCCGCCTCGTCCCACTCTGCCCCCTCCAGCATCCGGGCCGCCGACCGGAACCGCCCGAGCGACGTGTCCCGGTACTTCCGCCGGGTGATCACGACCAGATCCGAGCTGTCCGGGAGTCCCGGGATGGTCTGCTCGTCCAGGCTCGGCTCGAGCGACGTGAGCACGTACAGCTTCCCGTTCCGGTACACGAACCATGCCGGGACCGTCACGTCCTTCCCCTCGTACTCGACTCCGATCCACGCCACGTCGGATTTCTTCAGCCCGTCCTCGACGTCCTTGGTGAGCTTCTCGGGCGGGGCCTGCAGCACCACCTGGAACTCGGTCTGCCCGAGTACCTCGCCGTCCAGCACGAACGAGGCCAGGTACGTCCCGGCCTCCTCGAAGATGGCGTCCTCCACCACGTCCTCGAACCGGGTGAGGTCCATCGACCCGTAGAAGAACCGGGCCACCGGGCCGAGGCGGTAGATCACCGCGCCCGATGGGGCCACCAGCTGGACCTCCTCCGACAGGTGGCCCGTGGGCGTCTTCCAATCCCTGATGACCGCGAAGGGGAGGGCCCGGGCCGGCAGCCCGAGCAGGTAGACCAGGCCGTTGGCCGCGTCGCCCTCCGCCGCCCGTTGCCGGACGTCGAGCACGTTGGCGAAGATCAGCTCGCCCGCAGGCATGCCGCGCAGGATAACAAGAACGAGGGCTCGTCCTTGCCCGGCGGCTCGTCCACCGGTAGCGTCCGATGCGGTGATCGACACGATGGCACCGGAAGCCCCGGCCCGGCCCCGCCGGAGCCGGACGGCCCTGCGCGCGGTGGCGGCATTCGTCCTCGGGGGCCTCACCTCCATGGAGCTGCTGGCGCTGATCGTCGGGTTCGTGGCGGTGATGGGGCTCCTGTGGGCGTCGAACGCCGTGGCGCCGGAGACGCTGGTCACCGAGCCATGGCTCCGATCGGCCTGGATCCTGTCGGTGGTGGCGGTGGTGCGCCCCCTCACCTGGATCCCCTACGCCGCCGTCTTCGTCGGCCTCGACCGAGTGGTGGCCTGGGCCGGGCCCGACGTTCGGCGATGGCGCCGCCGGCTCCTCGCCCACGCCGGAACGCTGGCGATCCTGTCCGGGTGCGTCGGGTTGCTCTTCCTGGTGGTCCCCTCGGCCTCCCGGTGGACGCTCAGCTCCCTGGGGTTCGTGGCTGGAACGGTGAGCATCGCCGACCTGGGCATGGCCACAGGCCGGTGGGCCCCGGACACGGTCACCGCAGTGGCCGCGGCGTTCGTCCTGATCCGCCCCGTGGTGCCGCCGGTGGGGCTGGACCTCGACCTCGCGGCCCGGCCGTTCCTGGGGTTCGTTGACGGAGGGCGGGGGCGGTTCGACAAGGGGCTCACCATCACCGCGACGGTGGTGGCCGTCGCCGCAGGGGTTGCCGCCTGGTGGCTCTCCGGCCGCGGGTAGCTCAGGCCATCCTGGACAGCCAGAGCGAGGGCTCCTCGAGCTCCGGCATCGACGGCAGGGCCTCGGCCGAATCCCACATCCGGGACAGCGTCGATTCGTCGGTGAGCTCGACCACCCGGTCGCAGAAGTCCCGTCCCAGCCGATACTGCTCCTGCTTCATCTCGAGGCCGAGCAGGCGCTCGAGAGCCTGGTCGCCGTGCCGGCCCTCCCGGTAGCGTGTCAACGCCTCCTCGATCCGGGCGAACGACGGCAGCATCCTGCGCCCCAGCGACTCCATGACGTGGTCGCCGTAACCCTCGGCGGCGGCCATGAACGCCTGGACCCGACCGATCCGCAGGCGCTGCTCGGGATCCGTCCCGGTCCCGAAGAAATTCCCCATGCCCTCGAAGGCCTCCGACAGCGCCTCCGGGTCGGAGAAGTCCATGGACTCCATCCGCTGCTCCAGGCCTGAGAAGTCGAGCTCAGCGTGCTCCACCAGATCGCGGACCAGGTCGAGGAAATGGGGGCGCACCCAGGGCTGGGCGAACTCGAACCGATGGGTGACCTCGTGCAGGGCCACCCAGGTCCGGAAGTCCATCGGTGGCAGACTCCAGTCTCGCTCGAACCTGGCGATGTTCGGGATCACGAAGTACACGGCCCCCGACTCCCGGGGGACGGCCAGGTCGTACTGGCCCAGGACCCGCTGGGCGAGGTACCCCAGGACCGCCCCCACCTGGGCGCCGAGCAGCAGGGGGGCCACGCGCTGCATCATCGCCCCCATCAGCTCGGCCTGGCCGCCGGCCCCCTCGATCGCCTCGGGTCCGGAGACGCCGGAGGCGCCGGGGAGGCCGAACATGCCCGCCGAGCCCGGTAGGGCCCCCGCCTCGGACAGCGCCGAACCGAGCTTCACCGCCACCGGCTCGAGCATTTCGCGGAGGCCGCGGACGTTCGCCTCCACCCACTGGGCGCGGCGGAACACCTGGATGTCCGCGATCTCGGTGGGCGAGGGAAGCCCGGTGAACTCGGCCACCTCCAACTCCGCGAGGCGGACCGTCTCGACGAATCCGCGGCCGTCCTCCTCCGTGGGGGCCGGGTCGTCCTCGCCCCACGAGGCCGTGGCGATCCCGACCTGCCGGGCCAGCTCCCAGTTCACCGGCCCGGGCGAGGACAGGAGCACGCGCTGGATCTCGCGGAACAGGGGAACGTCGTTCATGGGGTCCCCGGAGGAGGCACCCGGGAAGTCGTCGGGGAAAGGGCTCATCGGGCCATTCTAGATTCGTCTCCCCGATTCGAGGCCGGCGACGCCCCCGATACAATCCCGGGCGTGCGCCAGTCACTCCTCGTCCGGCTCACCGACGCCGTCCTCGACCCAACGGAGGCGCTCGGCTTCGTCGCCGACCCGGCGGCGGGGGGAACCGTGCTGTTCACCGGGACCGTCCGAGACCACTCGGAGGGCAGCGAGGTGACCGGCCTGGACTACGAGGCGTGGGACGAGCAGGCTCGTATCCACCTCGAGGCCATCGGGGAGGAGATGTTCGAACGGTGGCCGGTCCTGAAGGTCGCCATCCTCCACCGGACCGGCCGCCTGGAGGTGGGCGAGACGTCGGTCCTGGTGAGTTGCTCCGCCCCACACAGGGCGGAGGCGTTCGAGGCCTGCCGGCACGGCATCGAGCGCGTCAAGCGGGACGTCCCGATCTGGAAGAAGGAGCGGCTTGCCACGGGCGACGCCCACTGGGTGATGGGCTCGTGAGCCGCGCCTGGGCCGGCCGGCCGGAGCACCGCTGGGGAGCGTCCTCCTCATGACCAAGCGCGATCTGGCCATCGACCTCGGCACGGCGAACACGCTCGTCTACCAGTCAGGCCAGTGGATCGTGTTCGACGAGCCGACCGTGCTCGCGGTGAGCCGGACCGGCCACGTGCTGGCCGTGGGCAGGGAGGCGGAGGAACGACTGGCCGGGACCCCCGGCGACGTCCTCGGCATCCGGCCGCTCCAGCGCGGCGCGATCACGGACTTCGAGCTGACCCGGGAGATGATCCGGCTGGTCCTTCGGAAGGTGGGAGCCGGGCGCCTGGCCAAGCCCCGAGTGCTGGTCTGCGTGCCGTCGTTGCTGACGCCGGTGGAGCGCCGCGCGGTCGAGGAGGCGGTGGTGGCCGCGGGGGCGAAGTCGGCTGCGCTGATCGACGAGCCGCTGGCCGCCGCGGTGGGAGCAGGGCTCCCGATCCACGAGCCGCTGGGGAACCTGGTGGTGGACGTGGGGGGCGGGACCTCGGAGATCGCCGTGCTGGCCATGGGCGGCATCGTCCTGGGCAGGTCGATCCCCATCGGCGGGTTCGACATGGACGGCGCGATCCAGCGCCACGTCAAGCGGCGATACGGCGTGACCATCGGAGACCGGGCCGCGGAGCGGGTCAAGATCGACGTGGGGTCCGCGTACCCGGCCTCCGACGCGCGCGATACCGAGGTCCGTGGACGGGACATGGGAAGCGGCATGCCGACCATCGTCACCCTGGCTCCGGGGGAGGTCAGAGAGGCCCTCGCCGAGGTGGTGAACGCCATCGTCGGGGCCACCCGGGAGGCACTGGCCGAGAGCCCGCCCGACCTGGCCCAGGACGTGCTGGAGACCGGGCTGTTCCTCACCGGGGGCGGCGCGATGCTCCGGGGCCTGGACATGCGGGTGGCCCAGGAGTGCGAGGTGCCCGTCCACCTGACCGAGCTGCCCCTCGCCACCGTGGTCCTCGGCGCCGGCCACCTGCTCGACTCCCTCCCGGACTACGGGCCCTTCCTGGCCGGCCAGCGGAGCGGGTGAGCGCCGTGGCCGGACCGGGGCGGGCGTCGTTCGCCGGGAGGCCGTCGACCTTTTCCATCGTGGCCTGCGACCTGTCCTCCGGCGACTGGGGTGTGGCGGTGGCGTCGAAGTTCCCGGCCGTTGGCTCGGTCGTCCCGTGGGCCAGGGCCGGGGTTGGGGCGGTGGCCACCCAGGCCTGGGCCAACGTCTCCTACGGCCCGGCTGGACTCGAGCTCCTGGCCGAGGGCCGGTCCCCCGAGGACGTGATCCGGACCCTGACCGGGGGCGACCGCCGTCGGGATCGCCGCCAGGTCGGGGTGGTGGATGCCCGGGGCCGAGCCGCCTCCTTCACCGGACCGGGGTGCATGGAGTGGGCAGGCCACGAGGTCGGGGACGGCTTCGCCTGCCAGGGCAACATCCTGACCGGTCCGGAGGTCGTGCGGGCCATGGCCAGCGCGTACCGGGAGGCCGAAGGAGACCTGGTGGATCGGCTGCTCCGGGCGCTCCAGGCCGGGGAGTCGGCGGGGGGAGATCGGCGGGGCAAGCAGTCGGCCGCCATCCTGGTGGTTCGGGAGGGCGGCGGGTACGACGGGGGGA
>DASWCX010000025.1:0-1544 GCA_036395815.1 Actinomycetota bacterium
CTGGGGCTCCCATCGATCCGCAGCGGGGAGCGGCGGACGTCTGGAGGATGATGGCGGGCCGCTATCGTGCCAACCCCATGGTGATCGGGGCCGACCTGCTCACCGAGCCCGACTGCCCCAGCCGGAGTGGCCAGGGCGTGAAGCTCGACCCCCTGTACTCCCGGCTCACCCGGGCGATCAGGTCGGCCAACCCGAAGATCATGATCGTGTTCGAGGACTACATCGCGGCCATCGTGCAGAAGAGCGGCTCCGGGGTCACCCTGTCGCCGGATCGAAACGCCATGTACGCGTTCCACCTGTACCGGCCGGACTGGGCGCTGGCCAAGGGGACGCTCGACAGCTACATTCGGCACGGCCGAGACCTGCGCGTTCCCCCGTGGCTCGGTGAGTTCGACGCCTTCGGCGCCAACCGGCGGGACAAGCCGCCCCCCGGCGACTGGCAGGCTCTGACCATGACCCTGTTCGAGTATCTGAGGGCCCATGACGTCTCCGGATGGGCCTACTGGGCGTACCGGGGAACGGGTTCCGTGTTCGAGGGCGACGGCACAACCGTGGACACCGAACTGATCAGATCCCTCCAGACGGGCTTCTGAACTGGCCCCGTCCCGCGCCGCCGCCCACTTCGGCCCAGGCCTGCGCATGCCGATACCACGAGGAAACGCGCGTCCGATCGTCGCGCCAACCGAGAGGCCGTTGCCATGGAGAGGATCCGAAGCACCGCCGTGTTCGCCGCCTGTTCGCTGCTGGTCATGTCCGCATCGGCCGCCGCTCTCCGGCGTGAGCGGCGGCTGGCCACCCGGCCCACCAGCTTGACCATCAACATGTCGACGGACGGCGCGGACGCCACCCCCGGCGACGGCAAGTGCGACATCGACCCGATCACCCCCTACAACCAGTGCACGCTCAGGGCGGCGATCATGGAGGCGGACTTCTGGGGGCCGGGTCTGAGCATCAATCTCAGGATCGACCCCGGCACGTACTCGCTCTCCATTCCTCCAAGCGGGACCGACGACGCCTCCACCGGCGACCTCGACGTCACAACCGACGTCACCTTCAACGGCCCGGACGGGGACCCGACGGGCGTGATCACCGCCGACCCGGGCTTCGGCGACCGCCTGATCGACATCCCCGCCGGCGTCGCGCCGCACATCGTGATGTTCGGCCTGACCCTCCAGAACGGATCGGCCCCGGGCGGTGGGAGCGGCGGAGCCATCCGCTCACTGGGAACGGGGACCCTCACCATCTCCAACACGGTCTTCACCAACGACACCGCCACGGGCTCTGGCGGCGGCATGTACGTCAAGGGAGGGACCCTCTCCATGCCGAGCCGGGTGACGTTCCTGAACGACAATGCGGACGGAAACGGCGGCGGCCTGGACGTCGAGGGCGCGACGGCCGCCACCTACGTGAGCGGCACGGTCCAGGGCAACTCGGCCGGCGGCAAGGGCGGCGGGCTGGCCCTGTTCACCGAAACGGGCGGGATCGGGTCCTTCTCCGTCGACACGAGCACGTTCGCCGACAACTCGGCGACGGGGTCGGGGGGG
>DASWCX010000026.1:0-9622 GCA_036395815.1 Actinomycetota bacterium
CCGAGGTACATCGACGCGTTCTTCTCCTGCATGAACACCACGTCGCAGAAGGCCGGGATGTACGCGCCGCCCGCGGCGCTCGGCCCGAGCAGGCAGCACACCTGCGGGATGCGGCCGCTCGCCTGGACCTGGTTGTAGAAGATCTTGCCGGCGCCGCGACGGCCCGGGAACATCTCGACCTGCCGGTCGATGCGGGCCCCGGCGGAGTCCACGAGATAGACGATCGGGATGGCCCGCTTCCGGGCGAGCTCGATGATCCGGATGATCTTCTCGACGGTGTGCGGTCCCCACGAGCCGGCCTTCACGGTGGGGTCGTTGGCCATGACCGCCACCGGCCGCCCCTCCACCGTCCCCACCCCGGTCAC
The DNA here is from genome assembly GCA_036395815.1 of Actinomycetota bacterium. Classification (GTDB taxonomy): domain Bacteria; phylum Actinomycetota; class UBA4738; order UBA4738; family UBA4738; genus DASWCX01. The sequence continues at coordinate 366 of DASWCX010000026.1, forward strand.
CACGGCGTCCGCCGGAAGGTCCCCGGCCAGCGCCGAGGCCAGCAAGCCGTCCTCGGCGAACCCCTCGACCGTGTCGAGGAGCAGCCCGAGCCGCTCCCTGACGAACAGCTTCCCCTGCTCCGCCAGCTTCTGGTGGTACTTCGGCGCCCCCCCGGACCTGGCCCGCTCGACCGCCTCCGAGATGGCATCCGCGATCGGCCCCCGCTCCTCGCTCATCGCTCGAGAAGTCTAGCCCCGGGATGCCGCCGTCCCGAGCACCGTTGACTGGGCCGAGCGGGAAGTCGGCTCTTTGGGGGAGTTCCATACGGCCTAGCCCCGCCCCTAGAATCGGCGCGGTACGGTTCTTCCTGGGGGTCGAACATGGGGGATGGGCTCGGTCCGTTCGCCGGCGGCGGCCCCCGCGTGTCCGCCTCGAGGCCGAAGCTGGCCGCCATGCTCCCGCTGGTTCTCGTGCTGATCGCCTCGGGGTGCGGCGGAAAGGGGTCCGGGGGAACCCCAACGCCTTCGGTCAGCCCGTCGGGCTCGGCGTCGACGAGCCCGTCGACGGACGGAACCGACGTCACGCCGAGCGCCACCGGCACCGGCGAGAGCTCCCGGCCGGACGTGCTCTCGTTGCCCACCACCGCGTTCATCCTTCAGCTCTGCGGATCGAGCCTCGACCCGACGCCGCTGCCGACCCCACACATCATCCTGCCCGACCCGGCGGAGATGCTCCAGAGCTTCCGGATCTGCTTCTTCGGGTTCGATCCGACGCAGGAGATCGACGCGTCGATCCAGGCGTCCGACGGGACCGTGGTGGCGTCCGACCAGGTGCCGATCTTCCAGTTGTCCGGGGTCGGCACGTGGCGTTTGTTCGTCTACCCGGAGGACCCGATCGTGCCGAACGTGACGTACACGGTGAACGGATCCCAGGGAGCGGTCGCCGCCGCGCCGGTCTCTCTGGTGGTGACGTCGCCCGAGCGGCGCATCGCCATGAAGCCTCCCGCCTCAGGGCCGCCCGGGTCGACCTTCTCGGTCGCTCTGGCCGGCTTCGATCCGGGCGAATCGGTCCCGTTGTATCTGTACAAGTGCACGGGGGCCGGGGCCATCCAGACGTGCACCTTCGTCCGGGACCTCCCGCAGGCGCAGATGGACGAGAACGGTCAGGGGCTGTTTTCCATCGAGACCCTGGCGGATGACCCGCCCGGCCGCTACGCCGTCGGCTTCGGCACGGACGCCGGCGCCACGTTCGTCCTGACCTGACGCCACAACCCGAGGGCGGATCACCTGGCCGAGAAGTCGAACCTGACCGCCTCCGCGTCGGGGAGCACGATGGCCTGGCCCGACTGTGCGGTCCACCCCTCGGGCAGGAGGAAGTACTTGTCCTGGGCGTGGATGAGGAGCCGAAGCCCCGAATACCGGTACAGGCGGTCGCGGCCTCGGCCCAAGGTCCTTACTTCGATCCCCGGACCGTCGAGGAACAGGGGCGACCGGCTGTAGACCACCACGCTGGGAAGGACCGACAGGTTCATGGCGAGCGAACGGGCTCGTTGTCGGCCCACTCCGTCGGCGTAGTCGCCCACGGTCCAGAACAGCCCCAGGATCACCAGCGTCGCCAGCACCCCGACGTGGAACCGCGACGGCCGGTGGTGGACGGGCGGCGACGAGGACGATGCCGACATCGCCCACCGGGCGCGGACGGCCAGATACCCGCCGTAGCTCGCCGCGGAAACGCCGAGCACCAGCGTCATCGGGACCAGGAAGACCCGGTCGGCGCTCACCACGGGCCGCCACAGGATGTTCAGCAGGCCGAACCCGAAGGAGAGCAGCCCCGCCGCGGCCAGGGCCAGCCCCAGTCGAAGGGCGCGGCCGGGCGCCCGCACCGTCTCGATCCAGCGGTTCGCCGCCGAGTGGAGCAGCCCGGCTCCAAGGCTCAGGAGCAGGATCATGCTCACCGGCCAGAATGTGGTGTCGACGCTCCTCAGCAGGTAGTCCTGCGAGGAGAACCCCAGCACGCTGGTGTCGATCCCGAAATAGGCCCCCTGGGCCCGGGTCCGGGCGAACCCGAAGTAGAACAGGAGCCCGGTGACGAGCGTGGTGGGGGCGATCACCAGCCCCAGCAGTTCGAGGGCGCTGCGAACCCTCCCGGGCTGCCCGGCGGCCTCCTCCTGGACCTGTCCCTCCGCCGGAACCGACGTCGCTCTGATAACCGTGGGTCCTAGTTAGCCCGAAGCCCCGAAACGAGTCAAGGGTCATCTCGGCTTGTGGCCGCGTGTCCTACCCGGGCACGGGGTCCTGGTCCCCGGTCTGTTCGAACACGCGCCGGGCCTTCCCGATGTCCTGCCTCGGGATCGATCCCGGGTCCCCCACCCTGACCGTCACCCGGAGCCGGAGCCGTTCCTGGAGTCGCTGCTCGAGGCGAGCCACGACCTCGTGGCGGAGCGGCGTCGCCTCGGCGGACGCCAATTCGGCCCGGACCTCGAGCTCCGGGAGCGTCCCGCGGCGGTCCACCACGATGGCGTACTGGCCGGCCAGGTGGGGGTCGTCGAGCAGGACGGCTTCGATCTCGCTGGGGAACACGTTGACTCCCCGGATGACCAGCATGTCGTCGACCCGGCCCGAGAACCGGGCGATCCGGGCGAAGGTTCGCCCGCACGGACAGAGTTCGTCCACGAACGTGGTGATGTCGCCGGTCCGGTACCGGATCACCGGCAGGGCCTCCTTGGTCAACGTGGTCAGCACGAGCTCGCCGAGCCGGCCCGGCTCGACCGGGTACCCCGTGTCCGGATCCACGATCTCGGGCAGGAAGTGATCGTCGAACACGTGCAGCGCTCCTTTCCCCTCGCGGCACTCCATGGCCACCCCGGGGCCCATCACCTCGGACAGGCCGTAGATGTCGCATGCGTCGATCCCACCCCAGGCCTCCTCGAGCTTCGTCCGGAACGCCTCGGACCAGGGCTCGGCCCCGAACACTCCGTACCGGAGCCGGATCCGATCGGTGAGGCCGTCGGCCGCCGCCCGCTCGGCAAGCAGCATGGCGAACGATGGCGTGCAGGCCAGGCCTGAGGCTCCGAGGTCGGCAAGCATCTGCACCTGAAAGCCGGGATTGCCACCGCTGGCCGGCACCACCGTCGCTCCCAAACGCTCCCCGCCGTAGTGCACGCCCAGCCCGCCGGTGAACAGCCCGTACCCGTAGGCGACGTGGAGCACGTCGTCCGCCGTTCCTCCGGCGCACGCGATGGCCCTGGCGTTCACCTCGGCGAACACGGCCAGGTCCGCGGCCGTATACGCCACGACCGTGGGCTTGCCCCGGGTGCCCGACGACGCGTGGATCCGGATCGTGTCCTCGAGGGGGACGGCGAGCATCCCGAACGGATAGGTGTCGCGCATCTCGGCCTTGGCGGTGAACGGCAGCAGGGAGAGGTCGCGGGCTGCCAGCGCGGCCTCCAAGTCGACCGCGGCCAGCTTGTCCTCCCAGAAGGCCGAACCGCTGGACCCGAGCCGGCGGAGGAGCGCCTCGAGCCGTTCCCACTGAAGGTCGGCCCGGCTGGCGGGAGGCATCGTCTCCAGTTCGGCTTGGGGCATGGGGGCCATGGCCGAGTTGCTCGCTCGGGCTCAGGCCGGGTCCGGAGGCCCCTGGGCCTCCGCGGTGGCGTCAGGCCGCTCCGGCTCGAGGTCGGCACCGATCGCGTGGTAGCCCCCGTCGACGTGCACGATCTCAGCGGTGATGCCCTTCGACCAGTCGGACAGCAGGAAGGCCACGGTCTTGGCCACCGGCTCGGGATCGTGGACGTCCCATCCCAGCGGGGCCCGCCGCCCCCACCCGGAGGCGAGCCCGTCGAAGCCGGGAACCCCCTTCGCGGCCATGGTGCGAAGCGGGCCCGCCGAGACGCAGTTCACCCTGATGCCGAACGGCCCGAGATCGCGGGCCAGGTAGCGGGTGATGGACTCCAGGGCGGCCTTGCTCACCCCCATCCAGTCGTAGACGGGCCAGGCCACGGTGGCGTCGAAGTCGAGGCTGACCACCGCCCCCCCGGCCTGCTTCATCAGCGGGAGCATCCCGGTGGCGATGGCCTTCAGCGAGAACGCGCTGGTCTGGAACGCCGTGCGGGCGCTCTCCCACGGGGTGTCGAGGAAGTTCCCCCCCAGCGCGTCTGGCGGGGCGAACGCGATGGCGTGGAGGAACCCGTCGAGCGCGTCCCATCGTCCTGCCAGCTCAGCTTGGAGGCGCTCGATGTGCGAGGGGTCGTTGGCGTCCAGCTCGAACACGGGAGGCGTCTGGGGGAGGCGCCGGGCGCTCTTCTCCGTCAGGCCCATGGCCTTCCCGAAGCTGGTCAGCACGACCTCGGCGCCCTCCTCCTGGCACACCCGCGCCACGTGGAAGGCGATGCTCTGCGGCGTCAGCACGCCGGTGATCAGGAGCCTTTTCCCCTCGAGCATCATGACCCGACGAGTCTAGACACCCGACGAGCCGGAGGTCGAACCGCCGATAGGCCCCCTTGAGCGCATCTGAGATGCTCGATCCCTCGACTACGCCAAGAGGCGGCGCAACTGCCTGGCCATTTCAGCTTCGACCGACGCGTACTGAGGGTCCCCAGACCGGTTGTGGAGTTCGTGAGGATCGGTTCGAAGATCGTACAGCTCCCTCCACGTTCGATTCCTGTATTCCACATAGAGATAGCGTTCGGTCCGTATCGCCTCGAATGGATGAGGCAAACCCGGCTCCCAACGACCCAGATACTCAACGAGGAAGGACGTTCGCCAAGCCGGATCCGTTCCAAGAAGGAGCGGCACCAAGCTGCGCCCGTCCTCGGCCAATTTCGGCTCCACGCCGGCCAGTTGGGCAAGGGTAGGTGCCAAGTCGATGTTCAGCGCCAAGTGGGAGTCAGTCTGGCCGGGCGCCTTCATCCATGGCGCTCTGACCACCAAGGGCACCCGTATCGATTCCTCGTATGGCCATACCTTCCCGAGAAGACGGTGCTCTCCCCACAGGAAGCCATTGTCCGAGGTGAACAGGATCACCGTGTTTGCCAACTGGTCCCGCGCTGCAAGGGTGCTGATGACTCGCGCCACGGACCGGTCTACGGCGACCAAGGAAGCCAGCTGTCGACGTCGGTAGTAGCGGACGTTCAGCTGCTCGTGGGCAGACATCCGTGGGAACTCAGACGCCCAAGGCTTGTCCGAGAGGTTCGATTCGTCGAAGCTGGGCGAGGGGACGAATGGGGGTGCCTTGAACGTACGGTCCTCGGGTGCGGGGATTGCGGGCAGGTGGGGGGCGATGGGAGCGAAATACAGGAAGAACGGGCCACTCCGACCGGAGGCCGACTTGAGAAAGGCAAGTGCCTTTGTCGTGAGGACGCTCGTGGAGTAGTCCCTAAACTGGTTACCGTACTTCACCAGGCGGCCGTTCTCGTTGAGCGTGTAATCGTAGTAGAGGAATTCCTTTCCCTGATCAACGGCGTCCCATTCGTTCCAGCCGGGCGGAACATAGCCGCGGGGCAGGAACGAGTAGCCATTCAAATACTTCCCCACCATGGCTGTTTCGTACCCGGAGTCCTGAAGCCAGGTGGCCAGAGTAGAACTGTCATGGAAGGCGCGGGCATCCCCATGTTTCGGATCGGAGCCCCCGTAGACGCCGGTGTGCCGCGAGTATTGCCCCGTGAGGATACTCGTCCGCGATGGACAGCACAGGGATGTGGTGACAAAGAAGTTCGTGAATGTAAGGCCTTGCGCCGCCAAGAGGTGCTCGACATTGGGCATCGACTGGAGCGAGTCCCAGCGCTGATCGTCCGTGACTATCAGGACCAGGTTCGGCCTGTGAGTGAGGGGCGGGATAGCGGTATCCGTGCGAGGCGAACCAACAGGATTGGCCGGAGAGTGAGCAGACAACCTCAACATCAATCCCGCCAAAAGGGCCAAGCCGAGGATGGTCGCCACGATAGCCTTTGCCCACGACCCCGCGGGGAGCCGGTCGCGGATGCGGTTCGATTCAGCCATGTTCGGAGATGTTCTTCCTCTCACGCACTGAGGACTTCTACGTGATCTCGAGCTCCATACCTTCGTAGGCGAGGATCAGGTCGTCGCGCTCCTCTCCCCACAGCTCGTGAGCCCGGATCAGCATGGTCTCGAGCTGACCGTCCGAATGCAGCGGGTCGTGGTGGAACATGACCAGCCGGCGCACTTTGGCCAGCAGGCCGAACGCCACCGTGTGGGCGATGCTCGAGTGGCCCCACCCGACCCGGTGCGGGTATTCGTCCTCGGTGTACTGGGCGTCGTGGAACATCACGTCGGCCCCCCGGGCCAGGCCATACCCCGAGACCCACTCGGGCGACGCCGTGTTGAGGTCGACCCCCAGGGCCGGTTCGTGGTCGGAGATGTAGGCGAACACCCTTTCGTTCTCCTCCAACCGGTAGCCGAGCGTCGGGCCGGGATGGGTGACCGGCATCCCTCTGACCATCGCCGTTCCGAGCTCCCATTCGGTTTCCGGCACGTCGTGGAATACGAGGCGGGCCGGGATCTCGTCCAGGTGGACGGGGAACAGGGGCGGCGAGAAGTACGTGGCGATCCGCTCCCTGAGGGTGTGGTTCGGCGAGGCCGGGCCCCACAGGTTGATCTCGCAGCTCGGGTCCCAGATGGGGGTGAAGAACCCGAGCCCCTCGATGTGGTCGAGGTGGAGGTGGGAGAGCAGGATGTCGATGCGGTCCGGCCGGTCGGCCCCGAGGGCCACGCCCAGCCCTCGGATCCCGGTCCCGGCGTCGATCACCAGGAGGCGCTCGTCCGAAAGCCTGACCTCAACGCACGAGGTGTTGCCGCCGTACCTGACGGTCTCCGGCCCGGGCGCGGCGAGCGAGCCCCGGCAGCCCCACACCCGGACCCGCATCAGGCCCCGCCCCCTTCGGCCGCCTCGTGCTCCTCCCAGAAGATGGCCGCGGCGCCCACGAACTCGTCCTGGTGCGCGAATAGCGGGAACGCGGTGGCGGCCACGTCCCGAACCGTCCCGTCCCGCGCCTTCAGCCGGAACGCCATGTGGGCGGGCGCCTGCTTCGCCAGCGCGATGGGAAGGGGAAGGGCGGTGGGCATCAGGGGATTACCCTCGGCGTCGGACGGTTCGAACGCGGCGACCGCTTCCTCCAGCAGCATGTGGCCGATCTGGGCGAAGGTCGTCCCCAGGATCTCGGAGGCCCGCTCGTTGAAGTACACGAGCCGGCCCTCCGCGTCGACCACGAACATCGCCGTGGCGAGCTTGTCGGCCAGCTCTCGGGCCAGGATCAAGACCAGGTTCTGCGGTTCCATTCGTCCCCCGGCTCGCGAGCCGCTCCGGCGCGGCGGCCCGCAGAGCGTAGCGGGCTCCACCGTCACCCTCAAGCCTACGCGGCTTCGGCCGATCCGGATGGGGTCGGACGTGCGAGCAAGGATTCGGCGGGAAACTGGCCGTGGGCAAGCGAATCCAGGTACATTTCCAGTGATGCCAGACCGAGCCTCGATGGCGGCGCCTTCCGATGCGGCCGTCCGCAGCCGAGTGCTCGGCCTACCCCGGCGCTTCCGATCCGAGACCGTGAATGGCCTGGCCGCCGAATGGGAGCTTCGGATCGACGACCAGGTGTTCACCGTCACCGTTGGCGGGCATTCCTGCCAGTCGCGAGAGGGACCCGGGACCGCGCCCAACACCACGATCTGGGTCGACGGTTCGACCTGGCTGGCCATCGACTCGGGAACGCTGACCGGCCCCGAGGCCTTCCTCCAGCGACGGTTGAAGCTTGCCGGGAACCTCGACCTGGCCGTGCGGCTCCAGACGCTGTTCAAGCCATACCGGCGGGCCCGCAATCTGTCCGACCTCGACCAGGTGGAGGTCGAGGCGGACGGGCTCACCCTCTCCGCGTACGTGGTGGGGAAGGGCCGTCCGGTGGTGCTCCTCCACGGGCTGGGCGGGTCGAAGATCTCGTGGGTTCCCCTGCTGGCGCCCCTCGCCGCATCCCACCGGGTGATCGTCCCGGACCTGCCCGGCCACGGAGAGTCGGAGAAGCCGCGGACCGAATACTCGCCGAGGTTCTTCGCCAAGGTGGTCCGCCACCTGTTCGACGAGCTGGACATCGACCGGGCTCTGGTGGTCGGCAATTCGATGGGCGGGAGGATCGCCCTCGAGCTCGCCCTGAGGTCGCCGACCCGGGTCGACGCGCTGGCACTGCTCGATCCGGCCCTCCCGGGCCTGCGGTGGCGGTATCTCATCGGGTTCACCCGGGTGGTCCCGACGGAGTTCGGCGCGGTCCCGTTCCCGCTTCGCGAGCGGTGGATGCGCTCGATGCTCCTGCGCCTGTTCGCCCATCCGGAGCGGCTGGCGCCCGACGCCATCGACCTGGCCGCCAGGGACTTCCTCCGGGTCTACGCGGACTCCCGGGCCCGGATCGCCTTCTTCAGCTCGCTGAGGCATCTGGTGACCGACGCCCCGGACGCCTTCTGGGCATCGATGCGCCGGGTCAAGCACCCGGCGCTCGTCGTGGTGGGGGAGGCCGACCGCCTGGTCCCCTCCCGCCTCGGCATCCGGCTGGCGAACTCGCTGCCGGCAGGCGAGCTGCTCATGCTGCCGGCGGTCGGGCACGTCCCGCAGTTCGAGGCGACCGAAGAGATCATCGGTCCGCTGCTCGCGTTCCTCGACGGCGTGCCGCGAGCCAAGCGTCGGAGCTGACACCGGCCGGCGAGCATGCCCGGGAGACGATACGTCCGGCGGGGCTCGCCACGACTCTCCCTGCGCAAGCGGCGTCCCGGGATGGGGCAGACTCATCGGGACGCGCCGCTGTCCGCCCGGGGCCGGCTCATCTGGTGGGGCGTGCTCGCCGCGATCGTCCTGGGCGGGATCGCGTTGTTCGTCCTGGGCGGCCGGTAGCCTCAGGAACCGGTGGGGGCGTCAGGCCTCGCGAGCGTCCGCGAGCGCCCGCTCGAACGCTCTGAAGGCCTGATCGTCGAACAGCACGAACCGGACCAGCTCGACGTTGGTCTCGGCGTCCCTGACGGTGCGGATGGCGATCGGCGCGGCCAGCTTCAGCGGGTAGCCGTACACGCCGGTGGAGATCGCGGGGAAGGCCACCGTCCTCGCCCCCACTTCGTCCGCCACCCGAAGAGACTCGCGGTGGCAGCTGGCGAGCTCCTCGGATCGATCCATCGACTTCGCGTACACCGGCCCGACGGTGTGGATCACCCACCTGGCGGGTAGCCGGCCCGCGGTGGTGGCAACCGCCTGCCCGGTGGGGAGGCCCTCGGGGTATCGCTCGGCCCTGATCCGC
>DASWCX010000027.1:0-5328 GCA_036395815.1 Actinomycetota bacterium
CCACTCCAGGCCTCCCACCCGCCGTTCGTGGTCCGGTTCCGCGGCCAGGTCTCCCGGGATGTGCTCCTCGCCTTCCTGGCCGTCCTGTGGGCGGCGGCGTTGTGGATCACCAGGCGGCCCTCCACCATTGGCTGATCCCTCGGCTCGTCCGTCGCCTCGCCCGCCGCGGTTCCGGGGACGGCTGATCGGCGTGGCCATCCTTGCCGCCCTGGTCGGCGGCACCGGGTTCGCCCTCCAGCACGGCGCCGGACCCAGGGAGGCCCCCGCGGGGTCGGCCGAACTGAGCCAGAGCGGCGCCTGGTTCTGCCCGCACGGCGGCGGGGACGGGTGGCGTGGGTGGGTGGCGATCACGAACCCGAACGCCCGTCCGGTCCGGGTTCGGCTCACCACGTTCGCGGACCGGGGGGAGCGGGCGGGTTCGACCTTCGAGGTGCCGGGGATGCGGCAGGTCTATCGGGCGGTGCCGGCGGACGGGCCGAGCGCCGCCACCGAGGTCGAGTACTTCGACGGATGGGTCGGTGCGGCGGCCGTCCTCGAGCCCGAGACCCCGGGCGGGCGGATCGCGGCCGAGCGGTGCATGGCGGGGCCCCACCAGACCTGGTTCGTGACCGACGCCGAAACCGGCCGGGGCGCGACGTCCTACCTCGTGGTGATGAATCCCTTCTCTCAGGACACTGCCTTCGACGTGACGCTGCAAACGGACAAGCGCCCGGGGATCCGGCCCGGTCCGCTCACCCCCTTCGTCGTCCCGCGAGGCCGTTCGGCCGCCCTCCGGCTCAACGACTTCCTCCTGGAGGGCCCGGACGAGCATGTCCTCGCGGCCCGGGTCCAGGTGAAGATCGGGCGGGCCGTCGTGGGAGGCCTCACCGTCTCCTCCGACGGCGTCCGGGCGGAGGCGGCCGCCCCGTCGTCGGCCGTTCGATGGGTGATCCCGGCCGGTCGCGACGCCGGGTCCTCCACCCTCGACATCTTCAACCCGACCAACAGAAGATCCGATCTCTCCATCGTGGTCCAGGGCGACTCGAGGCAGCGTCTCGTTTCCGGGGTCGAGGGCCTCTCGATCGGGCCCGGCCAGGTCAGCTCGTTCGATCCGGGCGCTTCCGCCGGCCTCGGCGTGGTGGTGGAGTCGACCAACCAGGTCCCCGTCGTCGCCGCGCGCCGGGAGGTGGGAGAGCAGGGCGACCTGGCCTCGATGGGAGGTGCGGCGGGGGGAGCCGCGGGATGGTTGGTCATGCCGGGCCTCCCACCTTCGGGCGGCCGGGGACTCCTCCTGCTGGAGAACCCGGGGCGGACGGCCGTTCGGGTGAGCCTCGGATTCATCGGCAGGACTGGCCCGCCCCGGGTGGCGCCGGCCGGCAGCCTCACGGTCCCGGCCGGAAGGATGGTGGTGGTGGACCTCTCCGCCTCCACGGGTTCGAAGCCGATAACCGTGGTGGTGGCGGCACGAGGGGGAACGATCGTGGCCGCGAGCGCGTCCTATTCGCGCGGTGGCGGCTACGGGGCGACCCTCGGCGAGCCGATGGTGAGCGGTCGGTGAGCCGACCGGCCCGGCCGGATGGGGGGCGAGCGGCCCGATCGATCCGGCACCGTCGGCACGTACCATTTGGGTGGAGGCGACATTGAGGCGCAGGAAGCACGCCAGGCGGGGGAGCGGGATCGGCATCCGGTGGGTGCCGGTGCTGCTGGCCTTCGCCGGCGTCCTGGTTCTGCTGCTGGCCGGAGCGGCGTACGCCGGGTACCGGTACGACCGGGCCTCGGCTTCGAAGATCCTGCCCGGGGTGAAGGTCGCCGGGGTCGACGTGGGGGGGATGACACGGGACCAGGCCCTCCGAGCCCTGGAGCCGGTCTCGCGGGGGATCCTCGATCGCTCCATCGAGGTGTGGGCCGGACAAAGTGACTGGACCGTCACCCCGGGGTCTCTGGGGACGAAGGTCGATCTGGCCGGCGCGGTGGATCGCGCCTTCTCCCTGGAAGCGTCCTACGACTGGCCGACCCGCATCTATCACCGGCTCCTGCACCGCCCGATCGAGGCGAACGTCAAGGTGTCCGTGCGGTACGACCGCAACGCCGTGTGGCGATTCGTCCAGGGGGTGGCGGGCCGGGTGGAGCGGCCGTCGCGGGACGCCAGCCTCGACTTCGTGGACAACCAGGTGGTGATCGTCCACTCCCGGACCGGGGCCACCGCCAACGTGCAGCAGGCCAGGAGGGCCCTGCTTCGGGCACTTCGGACGGATAGGGACAGCGTCACCGTCGGCATCAAGACGCTCGAGCCCGCCGTGACCGAGGACGCCCTGCCGATGACCATCATCGTTCGAACCACCATCAACAAGCTGTACCTGTACGACGGGACCCGTCTGGTGAAGACATACGACGTGGCCACCGGGCAGCCTCAGTATCCGACCCCACACGGAACGTTCGAGATCGTGAACAAGCGCATCAACCCCACCTGGGTCAACCCCGCCCTCGAAACCTGGGGGAAGAACGAGCCCGCCGTCATCCCTCCCGGTCCGGACAACCCGCTGGGGACCAGGGCCCTCGACCTGAACGTCTCCGGGATCAGGATCCACGGGACGCCGGACGACGCATCGATCGGGCACGCCGCATCCCACGGCTGCATCCGGATGCACATCCCCGACTCCGAGGACCTGTTCAACCGGGTGGATGTCGGGACGAGCGTCATCATCGCCTACTGACGCGCGGTCCGCCCGAGCCGATCCGATTCTTCGGATCCAAGCGATCATCAAGCGACGTGGATTGACTCCGGGAAGGCCGAACCCTAGGATCGGGCCCGCGGTCGACGGTACGGAGGCCGGATGGTCAGGCGCAGGTCTCGATGTATGGTCGTGATCGGACCTCTGGTGAGCGTGGCCATCATGGCGATGGCTCCGGGGACGTCGGCCGCACGGGTCGCTCGGATCACACCCAATGCTTCCTTGACGTGGGTTCGACTGCACCCGCAGACATCCCCTCCGGCCGACTCAGGCGCGCCGATGGCGTTCTTCCCGCCAACGGGGCAGGTCGTCCTGTTCGGCCGGGCCCGTCCCGGTTCGCGTTTCGGCGAGACATGGTTGTGGGACGGGGTGACGTGGACTCGATGGACGCCGACCGGCGACGTCCCGTATGACGTGGGGGACACGGGCGGGATGGCATACGACGCTGCCACCGGGAAGCTCGTGATGTTCGGCGGTCGAACCACCGACTTCTACGTCGATGACACATGGACCTGGGACGGAACCGGATGGACGAAGGAGGCGCCGGCCCGCTCACCCAGCATCCGCCTCGGCCTGTCGATGTTCACCGATCCCGTCAGTGGACACGTCGTCGTGTTCGGGGGGAGCTACAACGACGTGGAGAAGCACGACACATGGATGTGGGATGGCTCGAACTGGAACCGTGCGCTCCCGGCCACGAGCCCACCGGACCGGGCCTACGCGCGGGCCGTGCTGGATTCGACCATCGGCCAAGGGGTGCTGTTCGGCGGTCTGAAGGACGGCGCGTCCCTCACCGACACCTGGACCTGGGACGGGACAACCTGGACCGAACAGGCTCCGTCCACAATCCCTCCCGCCCGCAACTTCCCGGGGTTCGCCGACGACGCGGCCCGCGGCGTAGTGGTGATGTTCGGCGGCGAAGCCATCACGGGCGAGCTCGCGGACACCTGGTTCTGGACGGGTCAGGATTGGACCGAGGTCCACCCGGCGCGATCCCCCCACGGTCGTGACTCGGCGAGCATGGCCTTCGACGAAGCCCGGGGAGACGTTGTGCTCTTCGGCGGGGGGACCCCTTCCTTCAGCGCCAGGGACACCTGGACGCTCTAGCTTCCGTCCGGTCCGTCGGATCCGGGCGTTCGCCGTCCTCCTCTCGGCCGATGGCACCCCCCCGTTCGCCCCATGCCTGGGACCCCCGACCTGTGGCCTCGGACCTCCGGCGCACCCCCCCTTCTTCGGGGGATGCCACCCTAGTCCTTCCGGGTGGTTGAAAATCCTGCCCGGTTGCTATGCACTTCGAGGCCGCGGATTGCCGAGTAGTACATGTATGGCCCCTATGAAGTACTCCTCATCCAACTGCCCGTCCTGTGGCGGGCACGATGTGCTGAGCGTCGGCATGACGCTCGTGGGGTCGGCCCTCGCCTTCGCCTTCTGCGTGTCCTGTGAGTGGAAGGGCTGGGAGCACGAAGGAGAGAGCCTTCCCCTGAGCTCGGTGCTCAACCTGGTCACCACGCGGTAGCGACGGTCTCTGCCCGCTTCCGGCCCGGCCCGCCGGGCGCCATCCGGCGCCCGGCCCGGGGTGGTTCGTTCGGCCCTCGGCGTTCGGTCGTGGCGGTCCGGCCGCCCCAGGACCGTCGGCTAGACTGTCCGCCATGCCGGCCGAGCTTCGACCGATCTTCAAGGCCTACGACGTTCGCGGCCTGTATCCCGAGGAGTTCGACGAAGACGCCGCCTACCGGATCGGCCGAGCCTTCGCCGGGTGGGTGGCCGCAGACCGTGTCGTGCTCGGCCGGGACTGCCGGCTCTCCTCCCCCGCCCTGGCCGAGGCGTTCACCCGCGGGGTGACGGCCGAAGGCGTCGGCGTGGTCGACATCGGGCTGGCCACCACCGACATGGTCTACTTCGGGTCCGGGCGGATGTCGCTTCCCGGCGCGATGTTCACCGCCAGCCACAACCCGCCCCGGTACAACGGGCTGAAGCTCTGCCGCGAGCGGGCCGCGCCGATCGGGGAGGCCTCGGGCCTGGAGGAGATCCGAGAGCTGGCCGAAGGGGAGCTCCCGATTCAGGCCGGCGCCGGCGGGTCGGTCGAGCGCAGAGACCTCGTCGAGGAGTACCTCGAGCACCTGCTCACCTTCGTCGATCTCGAGGCGTTCGCGCCGCTCACGGTGGTGGCCGACGCGGCGAACGGGATGGCCGGTCTGGTCGTCCCCGCCCTGTTCGAGCGGCTGCCGGGGGCGAAGCTGGTTCCCCTGTTCATGGAGCTGGACGGAACGTTCCCGAACCATCCCGCCGACCCCATCGACCCCAGGAACCAGGAGGACGTGCGGGGGGCGGTGACCGAGCACGGCGCCGACATCGGTCTGGCCTTCGACGGGGACGCGGACCGGGTGTTCCTGGTGGACGAGCGCGCCGAGGGCGTGAGCGGGTCGCTGGTGACCGCGTTGGTGGCCAAAGGGATGCTCGAGCGGGAGCCGGGCGCGACCATCCTGCACAACATCATCACCTCGTGGGTGGTGCCGGAGGTCATCCGGGAGAACGGGGGGACCGCGGTTCGGACCCGGGTCGGGCACTCCTTCATCAAGGAAGTGATGGCCACGACCGGCGCGATCTTCGGAGGCGA
>DASWCX010000028.1:0-2557 GCA_036395815.1 Actinomycetota bacterium
GTCGGTGCGGGCGACGTGCACGTCGCCATCGCCGGCGAGGGCACTGCCGACGGGTTCACCAGCTACAAGTCGTTCGTGGGCAACCCGCCCCGGACGAGATGGGGCGACTACGGAGCCGCCGTTGTGGACGGCAGGTCGATCTGGGTGGCCCAGGAGTACATCAACCAGGGCTGCACGTTCGCCCAGTACATCGCGGCGCCTTTTGGGGCGTGCGAGTCGGCCGCCACGGCCAGGCGGTCAGCCCTGGGCAACTGGGCGACCGGCATCGTCCAGCTGATTCCATAGTGGCCTGAGTCGAAGAGCGCGAGGGGCGGGCCGCGCAGCGGCCCGCCCCGACCTTTCCCGATACTCCACATCTCGACGCGGGAACCTGACTGGGCCGAACGGCTAGCCTGACGGAGAGGAATACCGGACCGGCCAAGCACGTTCAGTGCCCAGGAGGTTGTGTTTTCGATGATGCCCGAGCCCTTGCACCGATCCGACGGAGCCGACGAGCTCCGGAACTCCGATGAGGAGGCGCTGGACGCCTATTCACGCGTCGTCACCTCGGTGGCGGAACGGCTCACGCCCTCGGTGGCCAGCCTGCGCGTGACCAAGCGCGTCCCCGGCGGCCGCCGACCCGAAGGGGCAGGATCCGGTTTCGTGATCTCCGCGGACGGGTTCGGGCTCACGTCGGCCCACGTGGTCCACGGGATGGATGGAGGCAGCGCCACCTTCGCCGACGGCACGGAGTCGCCTTTCGACATCGTGGGGACCGATCCGCTGTCCGACCTTGCCGTCCTCCGAGTGAACGCGCGGGAGCTCGTTCCCGCGGAGCTCGGGGACGCGGGCGGCCTGCGAGTGGGGCAGCTCGTGGTTGCCATCGGGAACCCGATGGGCCTGGGCGGATCGGTCACCGCGGGAGTCGTGAGCGCGCTCGGCCGGGCCCTCCCGGTCAGGTCCGGGAGGAATCAGCGGGTGGTGGACAACGTGATCCAGACCGACGCGGCGCTGAACCCAGGGAACTCCGGCGGCGCGCTCGCCGACGGTTCGGGCCGGGTGGTCGGCGTGAACACAGCGGTGGCCGGCGTGGGGCTCGGCCTCGCGGTCCCCATCGACAACGTGACCAGGCGCATCATCGCGGCGCTCATGAGCGAGGGGCGGTTCCGCCGGGCGTACCTGGGGATCGCCGGTGGCGGCCGCCCTCTCCCACCGAAGGTGGTGAAGGAGGTCGGCCGCGAGCAGGGCGTCGAGGTGGTGCAGGTCGTCCCGGGAAGCCCAGCGGCGGCCGCCGGCATCCGTCCGGAGGACCTCATCCTCGACGTGGACGGGGAGCCGGTGAAGGACAGCGGTGACCTCCAGCGGATCGTGATGGACAACCTGATCGGACGGCAGGTTCAGGTCCGGGTGTTCCGCGACGGGCGGATCCTGTCCGTACCGGTCGTCCCGGCGGAACTCACCGAGCGCTGAATCAGCGGCTGGAGAAAGCGGCGTAGTCCGCCTGGACCAGCGGCAGGACGTTCAGGACGTAGAGGCCGCCCGCGCACCCCCGGCACCACGACGACGCGTTGATGGCCGTGGCCGTGGTCGTGGCGGGCGCGCAGTGCGCCAGGTTGGACAGGATGGCGTCGTAGCCATAGCTGGCCACGGGAAGCCGAAGGGTCTCCACCGTGGCCTGCAGGCCCACCTCGACCGAGGGGAAGTTGCGGACACCGACGGAGTTGAAGGCCGTCGAGCCCGGCATGGAGTGCGTGGTCGCCAACGGATTGTGGGCGGCCGCAGTGCCCTCGGCGACCTGCCAGGCGACGAGTGCTCTCAGGTTGTCCCGACACCGAGGAGCGCGGAGCTCTGACAGGAGCAACGCCGCCCAGTTCCCGAACGTCTCCCCCGCCCCGGTGATCGCCGGATCCGCCCTGAGCGACAGGCGCCGCACGAACTGTGCCGCCTTCCTCCGCTGAGCGTTCAGCTGCGCCAGCTGCCGCTGCTGGTCGAGGAGCGCGACTCGGAGGGCGGCCTGGTGAGACTGCAGCTGCAGCGACTGTTCGGTCTTTCTCGACGCCAGGGTGTCGAGCTCGCGCGTCGCGGCCGACAGCTCGGCCGCCTCATCGACCACGCCGTTCGCGACCTCCGCGTTCGCCACCTGGATGCTGTTGAGGTACTGGTACCGATCCACCAGATCGGTGAGCGAGGTCGCCCCGAGGAGGGCCTCCACGGGAGCCAGCGGGCCCTGCACGTAGGCGGTCCGGGTCACGCCCTGCAGTCGATCCCTGGACTCGTCGTACCTCGCCTTCGCGTCGGCCAACCGCTGCTGGCTCGTGGCCAGCTGGGCCTGCGTCTCTTGGAGGGCCGCCTGGACCCTGGCCAGGTCCCCGCCCATCGCGTCGAGCCGCTCGTGCTGCTTGGCGATGGCCGCTTGCTGCCGCTCGATCTTCTGCTCGAGCGAGGCCAACCTGGCCTTGGCGCCCTGCAGGTTCCCGGCCTCCGCCGGCTCGGCGATCATCAAGGCCACCAGGAGCAGCCCAGCAACGAGCAGGCCAAAGCGGCGGCCGGGCGGCACGGCCTCGAGGACGACGGGGCA
>DASWCX010000029.1:0-1670 GCA_036395815.1 Actinomycetota bacterium
CCGCGTCGTCCCGCCCTTCGAAGTACACGCGGCGGAACCCGTCGAACTTCAGCGTCTGGCCGGTAGCGCGGAGCAGGTACCGGTCGTCGCCCACCGCGGCCTCGACGTCCACCGACACCTGGTCGAACCGGGCCTCCGCCATCTGGGAGGCCACGGTTCGTTGCCAGATCAGTCGGTACAGCGCCAGCTGCCCCTTGTCCAACGCGGCGGCCACCCGGTCCGGCGTTCGCATGGCCGAGGTGGGCCGGATGGCCTCGTGGGCCTCCTGGGCCCCACGCTGCTTGGTCTTGTACCGCCGCGGCTGCTTCAGTGCGTGTGCGGCGCCGAACTCCGTCCTCACCACCTCGGCGATCTCCCGGAGCGCGGACTCGGCGATGGTGGTGGAGTCGGTTCGCATGTAGGTGATCAGCCCCACCCGGCCTTCGCCGGGGAGCTCGATCCCCTCGTAGAGCTGCTGGGCCAGGCGCATGGTCCGCCTGGCACCGAACCCGAGCTTGCGAGCTGCCTCCTGCTGGAGCGTCGAGGTAGTGAACGGCGGAGCGGGGTTGCGCTTGACCTCCTTCTCCCTGACCTCCCGCACCCGGTACGCCGCCTCACGCAGGCGGTCGGCGTGGAGGGCAGCGTCCGGTTCCCCGGACAGGGTGATGCCCTTCTTGTCCGGCGAGGTGGCCAGCTTGCCCTCGGGGATCTCGATCAGCCGGGCCACGAACGGAGCCTCGTCGCCCTCCGGGGTGAGGCGAACGTCGACGCTCCAGTACTCGACCGGGACGAAGGCTGCGATCTCCCGGTCCCGGTCCACGATGAGCCGGAGGGCCACGGACTGCACCCGCCCGGCCGAGAGGCCAGGCCGCACCTTCTTCCACAGGACCGGCGAGAGCCGGTATCCGACCAGCCGGTCCAGGATCCGCCGGGCCTGCTGGGCCTCGACGAGGCGGAGGTCGATGGCCCTTGGACTCTGAAAGGCCTCGAGGATCGCGTCCCGGGTGATCTCGGTGAACGTGACCCGCTTGGCCGCGCCGGGGTCGATCTTCAGGACCTCGGCCACGTGGTAGGCGATGGCCTCGCCCTCCCGGTCGAAGTCCGTGGCCAGCACCAGGTCGTCGGCCTTCTTCAGGGCGGCCCGAAGCGCCCTGACGTGCTTCTCCGAGTCCTCGGGGACCACGTACTCCGGCTCGAACTCACGCTCGGTATCCACGCCGAGCTTGCTCTTCGGGAGGTCACGGATATGGCCGTAGGAGGCCCGGACCGTGTACTCGGGGCCCAGGTAGCGCTCCAGGGTCTTGGCCTTGGTGGGCGACTCCACGACCACCAGCGTCTTCGTCATAGCGGCAACCATCTCTTCGTCGTCATAAGGGGAGGAGGCACGGCGGACGGGAAGAGCCGCCTCCGGGCGCAGGGTACCAGCCCATACCCCTCGGGCCGGGGAAGCTGCGGTCCCCTCTGCACCGGCGGGAGGCGGTTCCCTCACCGGGTCCTTGGAACGCGGTGATACCCTCGCTGCATTCCCGGGCCCCTGGAGTCGGACCGTGCTCGCCCTGTTCGGCCACCTCGTAACGGATGAGATCGCGAGGTACGGCTACGTCGCGATCTTTCTGCTCATGGTGCTCGAATCGGCCTGCGTGCCCATCCCCAGCGAGGTCACGATGCTGTTCGGGGGGGCCCTGGTGAGC
>DASWCX010000030.1:0-5419 GCA_036395815.1 Actinomycetota bacterium
GGGCCATCTGGGAGGGTCCATCCTCGCCGATCGACACGCCGGCGTGCGACCCGCACAGGATCATGCTCGCCCTGCTCACGGCCCCCATCCGCACGAAATCGTAGGCCCGGGACAGGAACGCCCCGAACGTGGCCGCCACCGGCGTCAGGCCCAGGGCCTGCATCCCCACGGCGGCGCCGAGCATGCCCTGCTCGCCGATGTACATCTCGAAGAACCGGTCGGGCGCGGCCTTCTGGAAGTCCTCGGTGTGGGTCGAGTTCGCCACCTCCCCGTCCAGCACCACGACGTCCGGCCGGGCGGCCAGCGCGGCCAGGGTCTCGCCGAATGCCTTTCGCGTGGCGATGTCGCCTTCGTAGATGGGAAGCGTCACCGACGCCGTCGCCGCCTCCACGGGCAGACCGGCGTGCTCGGGCTTTGGCGGGGTGATCGTGATGGACCGTTCGCCCCCGAGCTC
Source organism: Actinomycetota bacterium (assembly GCA_036395815.1). Classification (GTDB taxonomy): domain Bacteria; phylum Actinomycetota; class UBA4738; order UBA4738; family UBA4738; genus DASWCX01. Next base: position 455 of record DASWCX010000030.1, read on the forward strand.
CTCGATGGCCTGCTTGGCCTGCTCCTCGTCGAGGGACTTGCCGTGCCAGCCCTCGGCGTTCGCCAGGAACGAGACCCCGTGCCCCTTCTCGGTCCGGGCCACGATGAACGTGGGCCCGTTCCCGTCGGACGCCTCCGTGTAGGCGCGATCGATGGCGTCCACGTCGTGGCCGTCGATCTGGATGGCCCGCCAGCCGAACGCCTCCGCCCGGGCCGCGTACCGGTCGCCGTCCCACTCGAGCATCGTGGGGCCCCGCTGGCCCAGCCGGTTCATGTCGAGGATCGCCACCAGGTTCCTCACCTGGTGGTAGGAGGCGTTCGCCATGGTCTCCCACACCGATCCCTCGATCACCTCCGAGTCGCCCATCAGGACCCAGGCCCGCCCGGGAAGACCGTCGAGCCGCATGGCCAGGGCCATCCCCAGCCCGATCGGCAGCCCCTGCCCCAGCGACCCGGTGGCCACGTCGACCCAGGGCATGTCGGGCACCGGCGCCGGGTGGCCCTGAACCGGGCTCCCGAACCTGCGGAAGCTCATGAGCTCCTCGTCGCTGAGCGCCCCGATCGCCTTGAGCACGGAGTAGAGGAGCGGTGACGCGTGCCCCTTCGAAAGCACGAACCGGTCGTTCCCCAGGTCCTTGGGGTCGTCGACGTCGAACCGGAGGTGGTCGGAGAACAGCACCGCCACCAGGTGCGCGGCCGACAGCGAGGAGGTCGGATGGCCGGAGCCGGCGGCGGTCGAGCACCGGATGCTGTCCACCCCGAGCTGCGCCGCCAGCTCGTTCCACTGGTGCGTCTCGTCCATGACTCGCCCTCCGTCGCGTTCGAAAGTGCTTCGGGTATCCTGGCGCGACTGTACCGCGTCGGGTGGAGATCCAGGGTCGGCGTCGGCGGCGCCCATGGGCCCCGCCGCTCGGCTATCGCCGGAGCTGCTTCGCCGTCCCAGCGGCCTTGCGGGCGGCGACCTTGTTCCCCTTGCGCTCGTACAGGGCGAGCGCTTCCTCCAGCGCCGACGCGGCCTCCTCCGTCTCGCCAGCCAACTGGAGAACTTCTGCCTGATCGGTCAGCGCATCGCCGTGGATGTTCAGGAAGTCCGTCTGCTCGGCCAGCTTCGTGGCCTCCTCCGCCAGGCGGAGCCCGACCTCGACGTCGCCTCGCCGGGCCAGGATCTTGGCCCGGGCGCTTCGCCACAGGATGTTCGACGTGAGGTCCTCCCGCGCCGCGGCGTCGCCGCTGATCCGGCTGAACTGCTCGGCCTCCTCGAACCGGCCCTCCGCGTACAGCGCGTGCGCCAGCATCGCCGCCAGCGTGGAGAGGTAGCTCCGCTCTCCCAGGCCGTGCAGGATCTCGTATCCACGCCGAAGCTCTCGTTCGGCGGCCGCCGGCTCCCCGGCCAGCATCTCGACGAAGTAGAAGCCCTGGGCGATCCCGGCGGCCTCCACGTGCTGCCCGAGGTCCTCCAGCAGGGCCCGGCTCCCGTTGATGAGCTCGCGGGCTTCGGCGAACCGCCCCAGCATGGCCTCGAACCGCGCCTGGGCCCGGAGCACGGCGGCCCGAACCCGGCGGTTGTCGGCCGCGCTCTCCAGGATCTCGGAGCATCGGGCCAGGCCCTCCCGGGCCGGCGTGGGGCCGAACAGCGTGGCCAGCGCGAGCAGCGACAGGGCTTCGGCCTCCTCCCCCGGGTCCGCGGCCAGCCGGGCGTGCTCGATCGCCCGCTCGAGGGACTTCTCCGTCTCGGTGGCACGGCACGGGATCCAGTCGATCTGGGCCCGCAGGCGCCATGCCTTGGACAGCCCCAGCTCGTCCCCGCCGCGCTCGAACACGGGGATGGCCTGCTCCGCGACGGCCAGGGCTTCGTCCGTCCCGCCCTCGGGATCGGTGAACAGCCGGAGGTGGCAGCGCTCCACAGCCGCCCGCCACAGCACGCCCTCCCGCCCCACCGCCTTCGCCTGATCGATGGCCTCGCCCAGGACGGCGTCGGCCCGCCCGAACTCGCCGGCCTCCCACAGTGCCGCCCCCAGATCCGGCAGCAGGTCGAGCCGCGTTGGATCGCCGTCGGGGAGGAGCGAGATGGCCCGGGAGAGATCGCTGATGGCCCCGGACATGTCGCCAAGGGCGAACGCCCGGTGGCCTGCGGAGGCGAGGGTGCTCGCGGCGCGGGTGGCCGTCCGGCGCCAGCCCTCGTCGGCCGGCCCCAGCTCCGCCATGTACCGGCACGCCTGCTCGAGGTGGTAGCCGACCACGTCGCCGTACTCGCGGAGACGGTCCCCCACGCTCCGCTCGATCCACGTCGCCACCCGCTCGTGGAGGTCGGCCCGGGTCTCCTTCGGCAGGCTCTGGTAGGCGGCGTCGCGGATCAGCGTGTGCCGGAACCGGAACGCCTCCTCGCCGGCCAGGGTCGAGGGCTCCGGCCGGATCAGCTCCTTGCGTTCGAGCTTGCGCAGATAGGCCGAAACGTGGGGCCGCTCGGCCTCTGGGGAGAGCTCGATCACCGCCCCCGCGTAGAAGACCTTCCCCACCACCGACGCCCTGGCCAGCACGTCGCGCTCCTCCCGGCCCAGACGGTCGAGGCGGGCGGTCAACAGGAGCCAGATCGACGCCGGGATCGACAGGGCCTTCAGCTCGGCGGCGGCCCCCGACCCGTCCGCCCGCTCCAGCAGCCCGTCGTCGATGAGCATGAACAGCATCTCCTCGAGGAACAGGGGATTGCCCTCGGCGGCCCCGGTGACCCGATCGCGGACCTCGGTCGGCATGTCCGCGGGGCCCAGAAGGTTGGCGACCAGCAGCTCGGACTCCTCCTGGGTGAGCGGCTCGAGCAGGATCGTGGCCGCGTTCGTCTTCCCCCCGCCCCATCCCGTTCGCTGGTCCAGCAGCTCCTGCCTGGCCACGCAGACCAGCAGGAGCGGGACGTCCCGGCTCCAGTCGGCGACGTGGTCGATCAGGTCGAGCAGCGTCGGCTCGGCCCACGTCGCGTCGTCGAGCGCCAGCACCACCGGCCGGGTTCGGCACAGGGCCTCGAGGAGCTTGCGGATGGCCCAGAAGTTGCCCTCGGTCCCCACCGTGGCCTCGCGCAGGCCGATCACCTGGGCGACCCGGTCCGCGATCAGGTCGGCGTCCTCGTACCCGTCGAGCTGGCCCCTGATCTTGTCCACGGCCTGCTCGGGCGGGTCGCCGTCGGTGATCCCGGCGGCCTCCCGCACCATCTGGATCACCGGCCAGAACGTGATCCCCTCGCCGTACGGCAGGCAGTGGCCGTGCAGGACGGTCACCCGGTCCCGAGCCTGCTGGAGGAACTCCTCGACCAATCGGGTCTTCCCCACGCCGGGCGCGCCGATGACCGTGAAGAGGTGGCAGGCCCGCTCCCGTTCGGCCCGCGCCAGCGCCTGGAGCAGGAGCCCGAGCTCGAGCTCCCGGCCCACCAGGGGCGAGCTCAGGCGCCCGGCGTGCGCCGCCTCCCCCTGCCGGATGGAGCGGAGGGGGACCGCCGGAAGCGGTTCGTCCTTGCCCTTGACCAGCAGGAGCTGGCTGGGCTTGGCCTCGACGAAGTCCTTCACCAGCCGGTACGTGGACTCCCCCATCAGGATCTCTCCGGGCCTGGCCGCGTCCTGGAGCCTCGAGGCCACGTTCACGCAGTCCCCCGACACGATGGCCTGCCCCTCCGACGGGTCCCCCGCCACGACCTCCCCGGTGTTCACGCCGGTCCGGGTCGAGATGGTGACCCCCCATTCCCGCTGGAGGCCGCGGTTCAGCTCGGCCACGGCCAGCTGCATGTCGACGGCGGCCCGGACGGCCCGGAGGGCGTCGTCCTCGTGGAGCTGGGGGACGCCGAACACGGCCATCACGGCGTCGCCGATGAACTTCTCGACGATCCCGCCGTGCCGCTCGACCACGGCGCGCATCCGGTCGAAGTAGCGGCTCATCACGTGGCGCAGCGACTCCGGGTCGAGCCGGCTCCCCAGGTCGGTGGAGCCCGAGACGTCGGTGAACACCACCGTGACGGTCTTCCGCACGTCCCGCGCCACCGCCGCCTCGGTCGAGATGGGCCGGCCGCACGCCAGACAGAACCTGGCTCGTTCGGGATTGTCCTCCCCGCAGTTTCGGCACACCGGCACGGCGTCCCGAGTCTAGACATCCAGTTCCTCATAGGTCGAGCAAACGAACGGATATCCGGGAGGCGCCGATGCGTGCACCATCGGACGTGCGGTACGGTTCGGCCGTGGCGCTGCAGATCGGGATCGGGCTGTTCACCGGGCAGGTCCCGCCGGGTTCGGCCCGGACCTTCGAGCAGGAGTACCGGGAGACGCTCGACCTGGTCCGGCTGGCCGAGAGCCTTCGGTTCGATTCCGCATGGGTCAGCGAGCATCACGGCGCGGGCGACGGGTACCTCCCCTCGCTGCTCCCGGTGCTGGCCGCGTTCGCCGCGGCCACCGACCGCATCAAGCTCGGAACCGGGGTCATGCTGGCGCCCTTCCACGACCCGCTGCGTCTGGCCGAGGACGCCGCGGTGGTCGACCTCGTCTCGGGGGGCCGCCTGATCCTGGGGCTCGGGCTGGGGTGGCGGGATGAGGAGTTCCGGATGTTCGGGGTCCCGTTCGGAGAGCGACTGCGCCGGACGATCGAGGCGGTCGAGATCCTTAGGTTGGCCTGGACGGGGGAGCGGTTCACCTATGAAGGCAAGGTCCACTCATACGACCGGGTGAAGGTCACGCCCCGGCCATCCCGACCGGGAGGCCCGCCGATCTTCCTGGGAGGCATGACCCCGGCCGCGGTCCGGCGGGCCGGTCGCCTCGGGGACGGCTACATCCGGAGCCGGGGTGGGTGGGTCGATCAGATGCGGCGCGACCTCCAGCTGGCCGAGGAGGGCGCCCGGGGAGCCGGGAAGGACCCCTCATCGATGCCGTTCGCCCAGCTCCAGAACGCCTTCGTCTGGGAGGAGGGCGACGCGTGGGAGGTGGTCCGGGACGGGGCG
>DASWCX010000031.1:0-3829 GCA_036395815.1 Actinomycetota bacterium
CTGGATGAGCGGCCCTGCCGTTGTGACCACGCCGCCGCGAGCAGGACGAGGATGGATCAGACCGACGCGAACGAAAAGCCGGCCACGCCGAGCGGTCTCCCGGAGTTCGCCGCAGCACCGCGTGTCCGGTTCACCCCTCCGCCGCCTGCCTGGGAGCCCGCCTACGCTCCTCTCGGCATCCGGGCCAAGGCCCTGGTCATCGACCTGCTGCTGGCGTTGGTGGTCGTGGTGCCTCTCGCCGTCCTCTCCGACGGCTTCAGCTCGTCGAACGGGCTCCTCCGGATCAAGTTCAGCGCCCCGCCGCTCCTCCTCGCGATGGTCCTGTGGATCGCGTACATGACACTGATGGAGGGTAAGTACGGGGCGTCGCTGGGCAAGCGGGCCGCCGGGCTCCTCGTGGTGACCGAGGACGGATTGCCCATCGACCTCGAGGCAGCGCTCATCCGAAATGCGCTTAGGTTCCTCGACGCCGTCCCCTACGTGGTCCCCTACCTGTTGGGAGTCATCGTCGCCAACCGATCCCCGTCGAGGCAGCGATTCGGCGACCGCGTGGCGGAGACCATCGTCGTCTCTGGCGGGCCGGCCGAGCAGCCGGGGGGCCCGGCGCCGTATCAACCGTACGTTCCATAGTCGGCGGCACGGGCGGCACCGCAAGCGAAGTCGTCGGCGTCCGTACCTTCCTGGGCCCGGGCGTCCACGGACGCCCACCGGCTGGCCGCGGACGCTCCGTTGGCGGCGTAGCCTTCCGAATGGGAGCTGGTGAGGGTGGCCGGGTGGCGGCAGGTGGTGGCGGTCGGAGGTTTCGGCCTTCTCGCGGTGGGTGGGACGAGCCTGTGGGTCGCGCGTGGGTCGGGGGCGCCGTCCTATGCCTCGTTCCGCCAGGCACGATCCCAAGAGGTTCCGGGGACGCTCGGCGTGACGTTGATGCCGCCGCCCGATGGCTTCCGGCCCGCCGTGACACCTGGGGAGGCCTATCGGGTGGTTGTCCGCCGGCCTCCGCCGGGCGGCATCGTTCAGGCTCTGGCCGTGGTCTCCAGTCCGTATGCCCGCCCGAGCGACACGACCCCGGCGTGGGTCATCGTCGGTCGCGGGGTGTGCGACGCCTCTTCGAAGGGCGACGTGGTCTCGGTCGGTCGGAGCGACTCAGAGGCACGCCGACTCCCGTGCACCGATGACAACCTGCTGATGGCGGTGGTCGATGCGCGAACCGGCCGATTGGTCGGCGTGTATCACGGGTACGACGTCACGGGAGTCTGGAAGCCGGCCCGCGTGACCGGCTAGCGAGCCTGCGATCGGGACGAGGTTCGGAAGCCCTCCCAGGCCCGGAGCCACTCGGCGTCAGCGGCAGGGTCCAGGGCCAACAGGAACCGTCCCCGGGCGAAATCCTCGGGCGTCAGCACCGCGCTATGGAGATTGCTCGGGATGGTTCGTCTCCATGGGGACCGCGGTGCGAACAACGCCTGGGGGGTCGCATCGGCGATCGGTGGCTGGTAGCCGTTCCAGGCGAAGTTCCGAAGGGCCACGCCGGTGTCCAGCAGGTGATTCAGGAACGCGTGCGCGAGCACCGGGCTCTCCGCTCCCGCGCAGATGGCGACGAGGTCGCAACCCACCACGCCCGCCCCGTCGCTCGGCCAGAAGTACCGGAGGAACGGCGCCGTGCCCAACGATTCCGCCCTTCCCCAACGAAGGGCGGACAGGATGTCGCCCGACCAGGCCTGATGGAGGGCGAACCTGCCGTTCGGCAGACCTTCGTATGCCCCTTCGGTGGTGAGCGCCACCCTGGCGACACGTGCCAGGGCCTCGAGCGCGTCCGAGGCATCGGCGATCTCGACGGCGTCGCGCGTGTTCACGTTGCGGACGCCGTCGTGCAGAAGCGCCATGCCGATCACCTCCCGGTAGCTGTCGTACAGTCCCACCCTCCCCCCGTAGGCGGGGTTCCAGAACGCGTCGTAGGGATTCCTCAGCCGGTTCGGATCGTCGGCTCGCGCGACCATGTCGGCCCGCCACCCGATCCCCGTGGCGAACACCGTGTAGGGGATGGTGTACCCGAGCCCCTGGTCGTAGAACGGCCCCGCGGACGGCGAGAACTGTGGCCACAGGTTCCGCAGGTTCGGCAGGTAATCGTGGTTCAGGGGTTGAAGGAGACGAGCCTCCACGAGCCCACCGATCTGGTCGACCGTCGGGAAGAACACGTCGAACCTCGCGCGTGGCCGGCTGAGCGTGCCCACCGCCGCCTCCCGGCTCTCGAAGCTCTCGGTGTGCACCGTGATGTCGGCGTCTTGGTATCGCCGGGCGAACGAGTCCAGGACGTCATTGGACAGGTACTGGCGCCACTCGTAGATCCGAAGCGTCGCGCCACGCTCGACCGACATTCCACTTCGGATGGGGAGGTTGTCCTCATGGATGGGCCAGGCGACGGGATGCTCCTGCCGGACCAGCGGGATCCGTCCCCGGACGCTCCGGCCGGGGGCGCAAGCTGCGAGAAGCGATTCGGCCAGGGTTGCGCCCGCGACCGCTCCAGCAGTTCGCAAGAACTCGCGCCTGGTGATCGGCATCTGGGCCTCGATCGCGAACATTACCTCGCGCCGACATCAGGCGCAGGTCACCGAGCCCCGGGCGATCAACGTGGCACGGCGGTTGGCGGTGTCGCGGTAGCCGACCGCCCACACCGATCCATCGGGTGCCGCGGCCGCCCCCGTCAATATGTCTGAGCCGGGGACGCCGGGTCCGTCGACGATGGACCATCTGGTGCCGTCGAAGCGCTCGACCAGTGCCCGGTTCACGCCGTTGGTCGCGGCCGGGCTGAAGCCCATGGCCCATGCCTCGTCCGCCGAGACCGCGGCGACCCCTTGAAGGGTCCCCTGGCGTCGGGCTGCTCCTGCGTCCGTCCAGGCCCTCCGGTCCCATCGAAGGAGGGACGAACCGACGGCCCACGCGCCGTCGCCGAGCACCGGCGCGATGGCCACGAGCTCGCCGCGCCCCGCGACGGGGATCCGGCGCCACCGCTTGCCGGTGAACCGCAGCGCGAGCGGCCGATCCCCTTGCGCTCCGACCGCCCAGACCTCATCGGGGGAGACGGCCGTGACGGCCCGAAGGACGCTCGGCCCGGGGAGGGCGGGCAGGGTTTCGGAGCCCCAAACCCTCCCGTCCCACCGCAGGATCAGCGCCTGCTCCGTGCCAAGGTCGCCGCTTCGCGACGCGCCGACGGCCCACACCGTCCTGCCCGCTGCCGCCACCCCGTACAGGGCGGCACCGCCGGTGATGGCGGGAACGGGGGACAGGTTCCACCCGAGTCCGTCCCACTGCTCGATCAACGGGAGATCCTCGGCGCCGTCCGAACTCCGTCCCACGGCCCAGACGTCCTCGGGCCCCGCCGCGGTCACCGCGTTCAGCACGTTCACGCTGCCGGCGTTCGGCGTCGCGGTCACCACCCACAACTGGCCGTCCCACCGCTCGACGAGGGTGGATGTGGGCGCCTCGGGGGGGCCGAAACCACCGACCGCCCACGCCTGCCCGTCGGATGCGGCGGCTACGGCCAGCAGCTGGTTGCCCTGCTGGTCCGGATCGATGCTCGGGAGCACGTCCCAGGTCGCCTCGCATGTCGGGGAGGGCGAGGCCGTCACCGACGGCGTGGCCTGGGGTGGGCTGGCCTCCGGGCGAACAGCCTCGAAGGCGAACAGCGTGGCCGCCGTGATCACTGCCGCCACCATGCCGTTCCGGATGGCTCGCCGTTGGATGGGATCCACGCCGACAAGACGCTACCCCGGCCCGGACCGGTTCGCCGCCAGGATTGGCGTACCGAATCGGCGGACAGTACCCTCCGCCCGTC
>DASWCX010000032.1:0-3081 GCA_036395815.1 Actinomycetota bacterium
TGTGGACGTAGAGGGCGTCGGAGGGCCAGCCCGGCCAGAACCGCTGGTCCTCTTCGAACAGGCTCACCGTGGCGACGCCTCGACCCCCGATCCGGGCGACGTACAGGTCGCCCGTTCGCAACGCCTCCGCCAGACGACCCCGGCCCCCGCCCTCGGCTGCTCGGAACGATCCCGGTTCCCAGGCCGGCATGCCGAGGGACGCCACCCACGCAGCCGCGTCTTCCAGGATCTCCGCGGCCAGATCGAGGTCGTCCTCGCCGGCCCGATGGATCGACGCGCCGTGCACCCCGAGCTCCCAGCGCCCGGTCGATCGGCTCGCCACGGCGTCCGCCATGCACCGAGGATAGTGGGGTGGCTGCCCGAAGGGGAGCCCGCGCCTCAGTCGGGGAACTTTGCGAGCGCGGCACGGGCCTTCCGCGCCGTCACCACGTTCCCCTTCCGCTTGCTGCTGCTCAGCGCTTCCTCCACCGCCGCCCGGGCCTCCTGCTCACGGCCCACGTGGCGGAACACCTCGCCTAGGTCCAGCAGCGCCTCGCCCTCCGCGAAGATCATCTGCGACTTCCTCAGGAGGTCGAAGGCCTCGCCGGCCATGCGCAACGCTCCCTGCTCCTCTCCCCGATTGGCGCAAACCCCCGCGTCGGTGACCCGCCACAACTCTTGCGACATCAGGTCCTCAGGGTTGGCGGCCTCGCGGCAGGCCCGGGCGGCCGCTTCCGCGTCCTTCCAGCGGCCCTGCCGGTACAGGGCGATCGAAAGCAACCCCATCGTAGTGGAGTAGATGCCTGTCTCGCCGACCGACTCCAGCGTTCGGGCCCCAGCTGACAGCTCGGCCTCGGCCAGGTCGGGTGCCTGGGCCATCAATTCGAGGAGTCCGGCAGGGAGGGCCAACGCAGCCCACCAGATCGTGAGCCCCAGGTCCAACGGGATCGCCCTTCCCGCGACCATCAGCGCTCGTCCTTCATCGAACCGACCGCGGTGGGCTGCGGCCAATCCCCGGCCGACGAGGATCGCCGACTCGACCTTTCGATGCCGCGAGACCTCCTCCAGAAGGGTCGCGTGGCGACCGAGCTCCTGTTCGATTGGGTCAGGCCCGGTCACGATCGCGGACAGCAGCCACCATGCGGCGTCGGACTCCGTCGAGCGATCGCCTACCTTCCGAGCATGCTCGATGGCCCGCACCAGTGCGTCGATCATGGCGTCCGCGTCCAACCGGTAGTTGTGAACCTCGCCCATCGCTCGCCACGCCCTGGCCAGCCCGCGATCGTCCCTCAGCTCCTCGAACTTGAGGATGGCCTCCGCAGCCGTTCGGTGGAGGTCATCCACGCCGGCCCCGGGGTCAGTTGAAAGGCGGATTTCGACCAGGGCCAACCCGGCCATTGCCTCGACCGCCAAGTCGCCCGACCCCTGAGCCGCCTCGACCGCGTCGGCGAAGCTTGAACGCGCGCCCGTCAGGTCCCCCGCCTCCTTGAGGGCATCCCCGAGGTCGAGAAGAAGTGTGGGTCGATCGGGAACTTCGGAGTCCGAGAGCGACGTGGCCCGGCGCAGTAGGTTCGCCGCCGCAGCCGCGTCGCCACGGGTTCTGGCCCGGCGCCCGGCGGTCGCCAGCAGGGAGGCCGCCCGGTGGGCCAGTGCGCGCTTGTCCTTTGCTACCGGCCCCAGCTCCTCGCGGAGCCGGTACGCCTGCTCGAGGTGGTAGCCGAGGATCTCCTCGAACTCGGCGGCCCGCTCCCCGGCAGCCCCTTCGAGCCACGCGGCGAAGCGTTCGTGCAGCCCGGCCCGCCGTTCCTTTGGTAGGGATTCGTACGCGGTGTCCCGAACGAGTTGGTGGCGGAAGCGGAACGCCTCCTGCCCGGGCAGCTCAGGGGCCGCTGGCCGGATCAGCTCCTTCCGCATCAGCGCCATCACCCCCGAACGGACCCGTTGACCAGGAGCCTCCGGGGCGGCCAGCTCGAGCACGGCGCCCAGGTGGAACACGTTCCCCTCCACGGACGCGCACCCGATCGCCTGCCGTTCCTCGGACCCGAGCCTGTCCAGGCGAGCGGCAAGGAGCGCGTGCATCGTCGGCGGGACGCTAACCGTGGAGAGGTCGCCGGCGAAGACCCAGGTGCCGTCGTCCTGGACCAGGCGCCCCTCGTCGACCAGCATGGCCAGCATCTCCTCGACGAACAGCGGGTTGCCCTCGGCTGCCGCGACGATGTTGGCCCGGAGCTGCTCCGCGATCTCGGCCCAACCCAGCAGGTTCCCGATGAGATCCTCCGATTCGGGCTCGGACAGAGGCTCGAGGAGAATCACGGTGGCGTTGAGCTTCCCCCCGCCCCACCCCTGCCGGACGTCCAGCAGCTCGGGGCGGGCCGGGCACAGCAGCAGGATCGGCGCTTCCCGGGACCAGTCGGCGACGTGCTCCACCAGATCGAACAACGTGGGCTCGGCCCAGTGCAGATCGTCGATGACGAAGACCACGGGGCGCTCCGCGGCAAGCGCCTCCAGCAGCCGGCGCACCGCCCAGAACGTCTCATCCGGAACTGCGGCGGCACCCGAGACGCCCATGACGTCGGCCAGGCGGTCGGTGAGCCGGTCGGCTTCGGGATCTCCTTCGAGGAGCGAGCGGAGCTTCCCTCGTATCGCGTCGGGTGGGTCGGCCTCCTCGATGGCCGCGGCCTGACGGAGCATCTCGACCACCGGCCAGAAGGTGATGCCCTCTCCATAGGAGAGGCACCGCCCTCGCAGCACAGTGGCGTTACCCTGGACCCTTGCCAGGAACTCCTGGGTGAGCCGGGACTTCCCCACCCCAGCGGCACCGAGGATCGTGAACAGATGGGGTGCGCGATCCGCGACCGCCGACTCGAAGGTCCGCTCCAGCGTGGCCAGCTGGCGGTCCCGCCCGACCATCGGGGAGTCGAATCGCCGGGCGAATCCATGGGCCTCGGCCGCTATCGAGAGGAGACGAAATGCGGACATTGGATCCTTCTTCCCCTTGACGGACAGCGGCCCGACCCGCTCAACAACCACGGCATCCCGAACCAGGCTGAAGGTGGGCCCGCCGAGCAGGATCTCGTCCGGCTGGGCGGCCTGCTCCAGCCG